>CAZMWO010000076.1:0-11097 GCA_964569565.1 uncultured bacterium
CGCTTAAAGAAAGGGTTTTGACATTCAATCCGGCCGCTTTGCACTCGTCTGCCATTCTTCTGCCGTAGTCGTCGTCAATGCTGATTATGCAGGCTTTATCGCGGGCTGCAAGATCTGTGAACAGGCGCTTTTTCGCATTGAAATAGTCATTCATGTCGGGATGAAACTCGGTGTGTTCGATCGAAAGATTGGTGAATCCGGCGACGACGAAGTTCAGGTGTTCTACCCGCCAGGTTTTCAGTGCATGTGAGCTGACTTCGATGACGCCATGTTTTATGCCGTTTTTCAGGCCCTGATCGATCAATGAATGCAGAACCTGCGATTCAGGCGTTGTATTGCTGGCCGGGATCTTCTGGAATTCCATGTCGTATTCGACGGTACCGATCCGGAATGCATGCCCGAAAGCCTTTTTGAGAATAGCCTGAGTCAGATAGGTGATCGTGGTTTTGCCTTTGGTGCCGGTAATTCCGATCAGTTTAACCCTTTGCGACGGCTGGTCGTAATACTTGTCAGAAACCTCTGACAAAGCCTGCCTGGCGTCTTTTACCTTGACCACCGGAACTTCTATGTTTTTGCGCGAAGATTCAGTGATTACGGCCGCGGCACCGCGTTCGATGGCGTCAAAGATAAAAGCGCTGCCATCGATATGCTGGCCGGTCAGCGCAAAAAACAGGTCGCCTTTGTGAACATACCTTGAATCGAAGGCTATACCGCCGATTTCGATATCGAGCACTCCGGTGGTTGATAATGTGTTAGATGGCAGAATGCTTCGCAGTGTTTTCATTACAGACTCCAGTTTGCACTTTCAATTCAGATACAGGATTCTATCAGTTTTTTATGCCGGTTAAAACAGTTTTTTTTCAGTTGTAAGGTTCAGGTGAAAGTGTGATTTTAAGAATTTTTGTCTCGGGAACGGGCTTTCCGGGCTGGGGAGTCTGGCTGATCACTATGCCTTCGCCTTCGAAGACCGCTTTCAGTTCGAGACTGTTTACCAGCTGCATTGCCTGCCGCAGAGATTTTCCGCGCAGGTCTGGCACGCTGTTGCCGCCTGTTCCAGGGGCTTCGGCCGTCACTGTCGCACTGGCGGTTCCGGCCGGTTTCTCGCTCAGCATGTCGGGCAGCTTGATGATCTCTTTTTTGACTATGCTGCGCTGAAGCTTCAACAGCTGTTCTTCGCGTGCGGCGGCAGTAAGCGACCTGTCTGGCGGCACTTTAAGGTATTTGAGTATCCGGTCTGTGATGCGGGCAAAGGAGGGGGCCGTGACCTTGCCGCCGAAAAGCGTGCGTTCATCTCCTTTTGGTTCATTGCAGGCTACGAACAGCACTATTCTTGGATCAAGTGCCGGCGCCATGCCGATAAATGAAACAACCACCTTTTCGTTAAAATAGCCGCCCTTCGGATTGGCTTTCTGGGCCGTGCTGGTTTTGCCGCCAACAGTGTAATTCTCGAGCAATGCAAGCTTTCCGGTGCCGCCTTCGACAACACCCATCAGCATGCGGCGCAGCCATCTGGCTGTTTCTGAGGGCAGCACACGGCGAATCTCTTCGCGGCTGAATTCCTGACGGATGTCAGAGTCTGATGAACTGATACGCCTGAGCAGGCGGGGCTTGACCAGAACACCGCCATTGGCTATGGCAGAATAGGCCTGAACCAGCTGCAGGCCGGTAACCGCCATTTCCTGGCCGATGCTCAGAGATGTCGCAGAGAAGCCTGACCAGCGGGACGGTGGCTTGAATATGCCATTGCTTTCGGTCAATACCTCGACACCTGTCGGGTCGCCAAAGCCGAATTTCTTGTAGGTCCGGTAAAGCATCGAAGGCTCGACCATCTGGGCAATCTGAACCATCGCCGCGTTGCATGATTCGGCAATTGCGTGGTCAATGTCTACCAGGCCGTGGGCGCCATGACAGCGCACCCTGCGACCGTTAATCTCACCAAAGCCCCGGCAGTAGAATCTGGTGCCACGATCGGCTTTTCTATTTTCAAGTGCGCTGGCGACGGCAAAAATTTTCATGCAGGAACCCGGCTCGAAAATGTCGGTAGCCGGTCGGTTTCGTCTGATTTCAGGTTTGACTTCAGAAAAATTATTGAGGTCGTAACCCGGCAGGCAGGCGAGGCCAAGTATTTCGCCGCTGTGCGGATCCATTACGATAGCGGTGGCATCGATCGGGTCGTATTCCTTCATCAGCTGGGCAAGCTCAGACTCAAGTGTGTGCTGAATAAAAGTATCTATTGACAGATGAAGGTTGCTGCCGCCCATGGGCGGGGTAATGACACGCATTTTGGCCGGGCCGCTGTCGCTGAGGCTTATGTCTTCCTGCACAGCCAGTCCGGGATAACCACGCAGCGTTTTGTCAAAAAGAAGTTCCATGCCTTCCAGGCCTTTTTTTTCTGCGCCGGTGAAGCCGATCAGATTCGATGCAATCTGTTTCTGCGGATAATAGCGGCGGTACTGACTTTCGAGATTGACGCCGGGTATGCCCAGCCGCTGTATTTTCATGGCCAGGTTTGGTTCAAGATCCTTGTAAATCAGGATATAACCGGAACGGTCGCCGACCTTGCTGATGATTTCGTCGCGGGTCATCGGGAGCACGGTTGCCAGCAGATTGGCAGCTTCCGACAGCGACTTGATTTCGCGGGTGAAGATGTATATCGACCAGGTGTCAACCGAAATGGCCAGTTCAACGCCGTTGCGATCGTAGATATTGCCCCGCTTCATGTCGAGAATTCTCTTGCTGACATGGTTTTTTGTCGAGCGTTGCGACCATTCGCCATGTTGAATAATCTGCAGATGTACGAGCCTGAAGGCGAAAAGCGTCAGCATAATCGCGAAGCCGGTCAGCAGAACGGCTGCCCTGACAATCCGCGGATGCATTGTGCGTCGCTTCATTTTCTGACTGCTCCTGTGACTGCACATTTCCGGCAGCTGCGCAGTCTGGCCGATCTCGAACGCGGATTGCCGGCAATCTCGCTGTCTTCGGCAAATACTGGTTTGCGGGTCAGTATTTCAATCTCAGGTTTTTTGCCACAGACACAGACGGGAAAGCGCGGCGGACACGTGCAGCCGTGTGCGTGCGTCTGCATGAAGTTCTTGACCAGTCTGTCTTCAAGTGAATGAAAGGAAATGATGCTGAGATGCCCGCCCGGTCTGAGGCAGCCGAGTGCCACCGCCAGAAATGCCGAGAGTTCTTCAAGTTCTTTGTTTACCGCTATTCTGATGGCCTGAAACACGCGCGTGGCAGGATGAATATTGCTCTCGCGGCGGCATGCCGCCGGTACCGCCCCGGCAATAATTGTTGCCAGCTGGTCGGTACGGGTGATTCGGGCACTTTGTCGATTGCGGATGATGGCGTCAGCGATGCGCGGGCTGAATTTTTCTTCGCCGAATTCGCGAAATATTCTTATCAGTTCATTGCGTTCAAGGCCGTTAACGAGCTCCTCGGCCGTTGTCGGGTTGTCTGTATCCATACGCATGTCAAGCGGGCCCGGCCGTGAGAAGGAAAAGCCGCGTTCCGGATCTTCGAGCTGGTAGGATGAAACCCCGAGATCCAGCAGAATGCCATCGACTCCATCGAGATGAAGCTGCCGCAATGCCATGGGTAGTTCAGAGGCGCGTGCCTGAATTCTTTGTATGCGGGCATCATCGTAAACTGAGCATGAATGGTCGAGAATCTGACGGTCGCGGTCGATCGCGATCAGAGTTTTCAGCTGGGGATTCTTTTCAAGAACGGCTTTGCTGTGCCCGCCGAGACCGAAAGTGCAGTCGGCGAAAATACAGGCGTTTTCCGGCAGCGCATGCCTGATGACGGCATCGACAAGAACCGGTGTGTGAATAAAATGGTTCATGGTCGTGAATTCCATTTTTCAGGCATTGTGATGTAGACCAGACGGGCTGGCTCAACCATACCGAGTTCAGCCTTGGCAACAGACTCAATGCGGGTGAGCGATTGCAGCTTTGAGATCTCGCCGCGCAGATCAGCGTTGGCATTTTCAAGGTTATTGATGTCACCTTCTACGGATTTGATTCTTAGTTTGATCTCGACCATCTTGGTCGATTGCCAGACATAGACGGTGAACATAGCGCCGAGCAACAGGATCGCAGTCAGATACAGTCTGATAATCTGCCAGCGATTGCGCATGTCTGCCGGCTGCGGTTCTTCGCGGCCGTTGCTGCGGCCGTTGGTCTCGGAAGATGGCGAGGTGATCAGAACTCTTGGATTGTTCAATCTGGCATATCCGGTTTTATAGCTTAAAGTACATGACAAACAGCTGAACGTTCATCGGGAAGCTGCTGGCAGCACGGGTTCGGGCTTTTGTGCCTGCTGCCGGTTGCGAGACGTCAGCGTTGCCTCAGAGTACCATGCTCTTCACTAAAATCCAATAGTGATTGAACATTTTTTTCGAGACGGTTGAGAGCGCGGCGCTCCTGCGAAGGCAGCGAACGAATCTCGTCAAGCACCCGCTCGCGGGCCTGCGGGTTTTTGTTGAATTCTTCTTTGATCTGCTGCAGAAGCCGGTCTTCAACGCTGGAAAGCAGGTCGGCGCGCTCAAGAATGACACGTTCGCTCGATTGCCCGGCGGGAATACGTCGCGATACCGCACTGGCAAGGTTCTGAAGTTCACTGGCCGAGTCGGGCTGCATGAATCCGGCGATTTCTTTCATCAGGGCAATTCTCTGGCTGCTGCTGTTGATTGCTTCGATGCCGAAGCTGAAAAGCATCAGCCGGTAGCCATCAACGGTTTTGATGCCGGCCACGCCGCTGGATTTGATGCCGCGTGACACTGCGCCGGGTTTATGGCTGGGGCCGTTCATCTCGCTGTCATCAGCCTTGTCACGTGCGCCTTCTTCGTATTTGATGATCGGCTCGGCGCCGCTGAGCGGGTCGATCTCGTCGGGCCATTTCTGGTTATTGGCGCCGTCGCCACCGAATATCGGAAAGCTCTGACCACCGGCAAAGCCGTTGGCACCAGAAACCACATGTACATTGACGTCGTCCTGAACGAAACGTGCCTTGCAGCGGGTTCGCAAAAAGTCGCTTTCGCGCAGGGTGAAGGCGAGATCCTGGCCATTCAGAACCAGTCGGCCACCTGATTTGAGAAAGCTGTCGAGTGCGGCGATCTCTTCTTCGCTGAGAGATTGTTCGGGGGTTGAATCTTGGGCTGCTACCAGTACCCAGCCGTCAAGATAGCGTTTGAGTACTTCCGGGCGAAGTTCGCCGTCGAATACGCGATCCCAGGTGTCAAATTTTACGCCGGCTCCCTGCAGCATCTGTTGCAGCACAGGACTGGCAGGAGAGAAATGATCGGTGATGACGAGCAGGGCATGACCGGTGGAGGCAAAAGGTTCTTTAACATAAAACGTAGTTTTGATCGTGGAGTCGGGCAAACCCTGACCCGAAAGCGTCAGGTTGAGGGTGATTTCACTGTGAACCGGTGCGCCTTCTGAAACTGTGAATTTGAAACCCTGAATCAGCTCGACCTTGCCGGGTGCCGGCAGTCGACTGAGATTTTTTGTCAGATCTGTGGTGTCAATGAGATCGCTGTCAGACTTGCAGACGAGATCTGCGCTGGAAAGCGGTTTGCGGCCAAGATTGCGTATGGAAAGCAGCACTGCTACTTCTTCGCCGGCAGCAATGCGCCCATCTTTGTTGTTATCTTCAAGAATTACATCTTCAAGCTTGAGATAAGCCAGGTTTGGGGTGGCGAGCTCACTGAGGAAATTGAACCATTCGGTTTCCTGGGCGAGAGTGTGCACTTTGTAGCGCTTGTGATAAGTTCTGAAGCCCTGACGGGTCGGGAAAAATATTGAAATGCCGGTGCTGTTGGCGAACTTTTCGCCGTTGCTCGCGAGTTTGCTGATATAGCCACCGGTGCGCCGGTTGCCGCGCATGGCTTTGAGCAGGTTGCTCGCGGCCGCGCCGGTTTCGGCGTTCACTTTGGACTTGATGAGCAGTTCGAGAAAGTGCCCCAGGTCGACATAGTCGCCGAACGAATACTTGAGAGCCTCGTTGCGTGCGTTTTCGTATTTGTCGATTTCGTGAATGTTGCGCCGGGCCGAATTGCAGAAATTGTTGAGAGCATTTTTGAAGGCTTCGCTTTTGCTTGAGTCGATGGCAGAAAGAACTACTGCCGTATTGCCCTGCGAACCGCCGACGTATGATTTGTTGTAGACATTTACTATGGTTTCGGCGAGCTCTTTCGCTTCCATGGCCGGTTTTTTTGTCAGGGTCGCGGCAATCAGATCGTAAGGCCATCCGCGCTCAGGTTCAAGGTCTGGCGAACCGACCTGGTAGTGTGCGTGAGGAGCTGCTGTCCAGGAGACTTCTATCATCTGCATCAGACAGGCATCGAACCCGAGAAGGTCGATCGGCTGGCCGAGGATATCTTTGATCTGGCCAAGGGTTTCGCCCAGCACGGGTATGCTCATCGAGGTTTTGGATGTGTCGTCGTAGGAAATATTGTAGGAAATGTTGTTGATAGCAGCCTGCATACCAGCCGGCAGGCCAATTTCGCCAACTTCGGCCTCCATGGCGCCGGGTTGAATTTCTTTCCAGCCGGTGCCGTGGTTCCAGAGGATGAGAGCGTAACGGCGGGCCGGGTAGTTTTCTTTTACCCATTCGACAAAATCGGTAAGGGCAGCCGGATCAGCCATATCGACATTGCCGAGATCTTCGACCATCTCAGAACTCATTTTTTCGGGTTCTTTGTCCTTCGTGATAAAATAACGACGGGCACCTGCCCATTTGAGTTCGGAATTGTTAGAATAATTGCCGTTGCGGTCGATCTGTGCGACAAAATTGACCTGATCGGTCGATCCATATTTTTCGATTTCGTTGATATCGAGTGAAGTTGCTGCTTCAAGGTTGTTGTCGGCAGCCATGAAGATCATGAAGGTCCATTCTTTGGCGGGGGGCTGTGTTGCCGAAAAGGCAGGCGAAACAGCTGCGAAAAGCAGTATTGCGATGATTAAAGCTGTCGAGGTTCTTATACTTGTATTATCCACACTTTTCCTCCAGCGCTGACTAAGCAACTTAATTATACGGTTCTGTACAGAGAGTGTCAATTGAGCACGGAATATTTTTGCTCCGAAAACAGTCATGTGGTTTTTTCCAGAGAAATATTTGACTTGGGAATAAGTCTATGGTAATTTATTCTCAAACTTCCTTGAAGGGAGGATAGAGTAATGGCACGTGCAAAGACGATCAAAAAAGCTGGTGCAGCCAGTGAAGAAATTACGCCCAAGAAAAAGGGCAAGACCACTTCAGGCGAGGCTCGCGAGTATTCGATGACCGCTACGTTCGCAAAAGGTGACATCGTGTATCACAAAATATGGGATGACACCGGAGAAGTTATCGAAACAGGAACCACCGACGACGGAATCAACAGAATGAAGGTTGCGTTCGAGAAGGTTGGAGTAAAGAACCTGCGAATGGGTTGATAAGATATATCCAGCTAGAGAAAGACCCGGTTAGGCCGGGTCTTTTTTTAAGAAAAATACTGGTAGAACGAGGACTGCAAGTTGGGAAACCACAGTTTGCGACAGAACGGCTTCTGGCTATTGAAGCCGTGCACCAGAAAACTCATCGGATTTTTGTCACACCAGGATTCTCGTCTGCGTGGCGAGGGTGCACGTTCGCTTGGTAAAATAGGAGATCCGGAAGCGGTCAAGCCCTTGATAGCGGCATTGTTGCAGGAGCGTCAGGATGAGCAGATGCCTCTGGCGCTTGCCGAAATCGGTGACCTGCAGGCTTTGCCATCGCTTCTCGATGCTTTCAAAGAAGCTGATCGCGAAGTCAGGCCGAATATCGCTCTTGCGCTCGGTGCATTTCATGACCGCAAGGCGGTAGATGCGCTGATCGAAGGCCTGAGCGATCTCGACCCGAACGTGCGCTTCTGCAGTATCAGCGCGCTTGGCAAACTCAAGGACAGTTCGGCGGTATCACATCTGCTCGGCTGTCTGGGCGAGAACAACGAATGGATTTTTCTGAACGTGGTTGATGCCCTGGCGCGTCTGGGCGCACATCGCGCCACCAACCCGCTCGTTGCCTTTTATCTCAAGGAAAGAAACGAGCGCAAGCGTTCGGCGATAATTACCGCACTGGGCGCAATTGGCGACCTGACCTCTGTTCCCACTTTGACCAAAGCGTTGCGCGATACTGACGACCGCGTCAAGGCCAATGCGGTCGAGAGTCTGGCGCGTCTGGGTCTGCCGGCAGAAAAGGCCCTGGTTCTGATTCAGCCCTTTCTCAAGCACCCGAATAACCGCGTGCGCGGCAATGCCATGGTTGCTGCCGCCAGTCTTGGCGGCGTCGATCTGACGCCGATAATGCGCAGCATGCTTGAAGATCCTGACAAGTGGATCCGTGCCACCCTTGGCTATGTTTTGTCGGTAATCGATCATAGTCAGGCTCTTGAAATGAGCATAGAGCTGCTCAAGGACGACGATGCCGATGTGCGCAAAAATGCGGCTCTGGCACTGGCTAATCGTGCGAGGGAAGCGCAGACCGAGCTTCTGGTGCGCATGCTTTCCGACAAGATTCCTTTTGTCAAGCTGCAGGCAGTTATTACACTCGGCCGTCTGCGCATTGTTTCGGCAGTGCCCTGGCTGGTCAAGATGCTTAAAACTGACCGCAACTTCAAAATCAGGTCGGCGGTAATCACCAGTCTTGGTCGAATCGGCGACCGTTCCGGCATTCCCACTCTTCAGAACGCTCTGCGCGATCGTGATTCGCGCGTGCGCGCCAATGCCGTTGAAAGTCTTGAAGAAGTGCTGGGCGAGTCAGGTATCAATGTTTTGCGGCCGATGCTGCGTGACAGCGACAACAGAACGCGTTCAAACGCCGCCAAGGCTCTTTTTCGACTCGGTGACGTCGAGGTGCTGCAGGAACTCGAAAAGATGCTGGCCGACAACGAAATTGCCACGCGGATTTCAGCTGCTTACGTTCTTGGCCAGATCGGTCTGACTCTGCGCGAAATCGAGACTTCGCCGCTGTTGTCGCCACTAAAGAACAGCCTTGCTCTGGTTAAAAACCCGGAGGCGGAGGCTGTGGCTGCCCTTGAAATGAAGGCCGCCCGAGCAGAAGCACCTGCTCCCGAACCGGCTGAAACTGTAGCGCCTGTTTCCCCGCCGGCTGAAAAGCTGCTCCCGGAAGACAAAGAATCAATGCGGCGCCGGTTTCTCGATGATTTTCAGGCCAGTCGCTTTGACGAGGCAATGGCGGGTGTCGATGCCTTTATCAAAAAGTTTCCACACGACCTGATGGCGGTGTTTTTTGCCGGAAACCTGCATTTTCAACTGAACCGCAGCGAAGAAGCCATCGCGCACTTCAGCAAGGTAATCGAGCTTGACCCGTTTCATGTGCAGGCGCACAGCAATCTTGGTATCGCTTATTACCGTACCGGAAAGATTCAGGAAGCGATCGACTATTTCAAGAAGGCGCTGCAGCTCAAGCCTGATCTGTCGGTGATCAGGTTCAATCTGGCGAGCCTCTATCTCAAGGCCAACCGCTGGGAAGACGCGATCCGGCAGTTCGAAGAGGGTTTCAAATATCAGGAGCCCAATGCCCGGAATCTCACCAACATGGCTTTTGCGTGCCAGAAGAACGGTGATTTTGACAAGGCGGCGCAGGCCTATGCGCGGGCACTTGAACTCGACGGGCGCGACGCCGGGATTTATTACAACCTCGCTTTGATCCTGGTTAAGAGCGGCAGGAAGTCTGACGCAGTTCAGCTGCTGCAACGTTCACTGGGTGAGGTGCCCGAGAATTCACCCGGCCTCAAGAACCTGCGCGACCTGCTCGAGCGTTTGAAGGTCTGATGGCGATTTAAGGAGCTGTTATGGAAAACCGGCTGATGACAATCGTGTTCATCGACATGCAGGGCTATACCAAGCGCTCAGCCTCGCAAACCATTGATGAAATGAAGCTTTTCCACGATCAGATGTTCAAATTTGTCTCTGATATAGTTGAACGTCGCGGCGGTGTGATGGTCAAAACTATGGGCGACGGCTTTATGGTGCGCTTCGATTCGCCTACCAACGCGGTGCAGACCGGCATCGAGATTCAGCGCAAGCTTGAGAGCCGCAACGCCCAGATGATGAACCCTGACAGCATTGTTCGTTTCAGAATAGGCATAAACACTGGCGAAGTCGGCATCGATGAAAATGGCGACCTTTTTGGCGACCCGGTAAATATTGCCGCGCGCATTCAGACTTTTGCCGATACCAACGACGTTTTTATCTCTGAATCAACGTATCTGGCGATGAACCGTAACGAATTCGGCGCGGTCGATCTCGGTGCGCAGGAACTCAAAAACGCTACACGCGAAATCAAGATTTACAAGGTGCTCAAGAACGGTTCGCCGGGCGTCACCCTGTCTGCCGCCAAAAAGCCTTCGGTTGGCAAGGAAAAATCAGGCCTCGACGACAGCCATAAAAAGTTGATAGCTGCCGGAGCAGTGGCCGGCCTGATTCTTTTTACTCTGATCGCCGGCTATTTTATCGGCGCCAGACGCAATCGCCCGCCGGTCCAGCCACAACCGGTTGCGCCGGTAGTTTCGCATGACCCGAATCAGCCGATTCTGCCGGTTCCGCCGGGTTCGCAGCAGGCGACTGCGCCAGGTGACAACCAGTTCCCGCCCGGTCATCCTCAGGCTCTCCCGGATCCAATGCACTCGGCGCATCCTCCGTCAATGCCAGCTGACGGTAATACACTGTTGACGAGAGATCCGTTTCGGCTGACGTTGAATCTGAACGAGCATGAGCGCCGCATCATCGGCGATGTGCAAAGACTTGTTTATGAAGGTCATTACAACCGTGCCGAAATCGTCTGCGGCGAAATGGTATACCGGGTTGGCGACCAGCAGAAACCGGTATTTGCTCTGCTTCTGTCTGAAGTATTCTGGATGCAGGATAAAAAGAAAGATGCAGAGCAGGTGTTCACTAATCTGCGTGGCCTGAACCTCCCGGAACAGGGCAAAAAACTTATCGAAACTGCGATTGGCAATATTAAAAACCGTCGCAACAACTGACCTGGTCATCTGTCACATAAGATTTTATGAATTAAATCTTAGAGTGTCCGCTTATGCCGGGCTCTCGG
>CAZMWO010000077.1:0-532 GCA_964569565.1 uncultured bacterium
GGCCACCGCGGGGGGTCATCATGTAGACCTGAGAGAACACCTGAAATGAACCGATTGTAGATATGGTGAATACAAAAAAGGTGGTTGGCGAAAGCAGTGGCCAGGTGATGTGCCTGAACTGCTGCCAGCGACTGGCGCCGTCGATGCGGGCCGCTTCGTAGAGGTGCTTGGGAATGTTCTGCAGGCCGGCCAGAAAAATGATGACGTTGTGGCCGAGGCCTTTCCAGACACTCATGAGAATAATACAGGGCATCGCCCAGTCAGGATCCTGAAGCCAGGTCTGCGGGTTTATGCTGAAGATATCGAGAATTTTGTTGAGCAGGCCGAAATCAGGGTGATAGATGAAGTTCCAGACGATGGCAACGGCGTTGATCGATGTAATGACCGGTATGAAATATACGGTGCGGTAAATACCGATCGCCGAAATCGGGTTGTTCAAAAGCATGGCAATCAACATCGAGAAGAAGATCGACATCGGTACGCTGATGGCAGCGTAATAGACGGTGTTCCACAATGATTTGTAGAACATCGG
>CAZMWO010000077.1:542-10946 GCA_964569565.1 uncultured bacterium
AGTCGCAGGTAATTCGAAGCTCCGACGAACTCCGGGGCGCCGATCAGATCCCATTCGTAAAAACTCACTGCCAGCGAGTAAAAAATGGGAAGTACGTGAAAAATGACCAGTATGACTATTACCGGCATCAGATACAGGTAAGCCGACCAGTCTTTGTTGCGTTTATTTGCCATTGCTCTTGTTATCCTGAATAGTGGTTTATAAACGGGCGCCGCTTACCTGATGCATAAGTGGCGCCCGTAAAAGTCTGTTATCTTCTGTTGCGTCTGCTGGTTGGCTGCTTAGCCAGCTGGCGAAGCAGGGTGTCCCAGAGCAGCGGAGTTTCGTGGGTGAACGGCGGTGGTCCGGGCATCGACATGTTGATGTCGCTGTCGGGATACTGATAATCAGTAAAGTTGCAGGTGCCGATCATTACCAGAGTTCCGTTGACCACCTTTTCGATGGCCATTATCGCTATTGGCATACCCTTAGGATAAAGAACCGCCGGAACCCGCTTGTCGCCATCTTTGTTGAAGCTTTCGGGGTTGGCGCTGACAAGTATTTCGACGCCGGCCGCTTCGGTCAGGGGCTGATTGTTGCGGTCGATAAGCGAGCAGGTGCCCCAGGTGATGGCAGTGGTTACGCCTTTGGTCACCGGGTGATCCTTTTTGATGCCGCGTGAGAGAACGCCCCATGGCTTGTTGGTCTTGTTCTTTTCATCCCAGACCTGGTCGTCGTTGAAGCGCATCACAGCACCGATTTTGCCGAGAACGAAGTTGAGAGTGGCGGTACCGCGAAGTTTTGATGAATCCCAGGCGGCGCCCATGATCAGGTTGCCACCGGCCATGAACCAGTCTGCGATTGCCTGGGCTTCAGTGTCGATATAGCGGAACGACGGGTCGGGCAGTATGAGCGTGCCGAAGTTCTTGAGCATTTCAGGCTTGATCAGGTTGAGGGTGAAATAAACCTTCAAACCATTTCGCTGCATATGCTTTTCAAAGGTTTTCATCTTGTCTGATGAAGCGTTGCCATGAGCGGCGTCGATCAGAATGTTGATCGCCTTTTCAGAGGCTTTGGCTTCGTTGAACATTGGAACTATGCGCGAGGGAATACGCTTGCCGATTTCCTTGCCGGTGCTCCAGGCCATGGCGTTGTAAGCGAGCTGGGGATGTGAATACATGAATGAATCGTAGCTGTCGTGCAGCTTGTTCTTACTGCCATTGGGGCTGCCGGTGCCGTCATCGAACGGAGAACTGTCGCCGATAGCGATGACGCGCCCTTTGCCATACTCTGCAGCTACGACATAAGGTGACTTGGTTATGCGGCTGTCGATAAGCCCGACCGCCTTGCCTTCACCTTCGACGATGTCGAAGGTCGAACCAGCCCAGGCACCAACCGCGCGCACACCGAACATCGCAGGGTGACTGCTGTTGTAGGAGCCGGAAAGAGGAGATTCGTAAATAGTGTTTTCCTGAAATTTGAAACCGAACTTTGGCACGAAGACGTTGAATATTTTTACCGCATCCCAGCCGTTGTTGTTGCGGTCTGCGCCAGCGTGGTCGCCGATGATGAACAGGCCACCACCGTTGTTGACGAATTCGAGAATTGCAGTCTGCTCCTCGGCTGAGTAAGGGTCATTGGGTTCGGCAAGAATTACAGCCTGAAATTTATTGAGCAGTTCACTGCTGATTTTCGCGCTCCGGCCGCCAAATTTGCTGAGGCTGGTTATGACAAAACCATTTTCCTTGAGCATATCGGCCATCTCAGAATAGGCGCCTTCCGGTATCCAGTCAGCATTACCTGCTGTCTGTGCATGTGTGTCGTCGTAAAGCACTTCGGCGCCATTGACTGCTGCGCAAACTGTCAGCAGCAAAAAGGCCATAATCAAAAAGCTGAAATTTTTCATTCGCCTTCCCCCTTGCCATATTTTTGAGTCTAGACAGTATAAGAAAAAACGACAAAAGAGGCAAGTTTATTGCGAAAAATCAGCTGCTGCGGAACCGGCTCAGTTTTCGACGTTTACGAGCCCTTCAACGATTTTGCTCAGGTCACCAGACCACAGGTTGAGCGGTCCGCCGAAATTAGCGAGCATGAAAATGCGGCTGATGTTGCGGTTGAACCTGAGCAGCCGCAGATTGTATTCTTCGAGAAATTTGAGCAGTAATGTCATTTTGGCAGCCGGAATATCGCTGAATACCGAAACATTGTTCTCGGGAAAAGGGTATGGCGACTGGCGATTGCTGTATACGTTCTGCTGCTGACTTATCTCTTCCGGGCGGCGCAGGCCGATGAACCATATATTGTCGAACTTGTCTGTGTAAAGGTTGTTGCTGTGGTTGAAACCCGCGTCATAGATGTTGTTGAACTTGCTGTCGAGATTGCGGAACACATACAGATACTGCAGCGGCAAAGCCGACGGCGAGCTGACAGCTTCGCGCGTATCTGCACTTCGGCTCACCGAAGTCGTCGGGCCGGCCGTAAGATTGGCGGTGAATCCTGAGCTGAGATCCCAGAACGGGGTGTTGAGGCGCTTGCTCATCAAACGGCCTTCCAGGTAAAGAACCCGGTCGTTTGTCCAGAATGACACGAGCTTGATGGTGTTGCGCGATTCAACCCGCTGCGCATGATCTTCAGTTACAGAAAAATCCGGCTTGATCCGATAGCGATGAAGCACGCATTTGCGGTAATCCAGGTCGTCGAAAACGTAGCGCTGGCGAGCCTGGCCGATCACCTCGACGAGCGCAAACGAGCTGCTGTCATCCGACCAGATGATCTCGGCGATTTCGTTCGGTACTCTGATTGCGTGCAGAAGAGTTTTGTCGGCTGTGGTGTCGAGCAGGTGTACCGAGCGTGCTGAAGTCAGCAACAGACGCTTGCCGTCAGGTGACCAGCTGACATGAGGATTTATGAAATCGGCCTCTTCTGCGAGTCTGCTTTGTACTGCCGGCAGCATGGTGCCGGTTTCGGCATCATAAAGGAAAAAGCTGCGGGCCTGGGTTAAGTTGTCTAGCAGCAGGCCTGCCAGCAGGGGTTTTTGCGGCGCCCACTGCATTGTCAGGAGTATCAGATTGTCGTTATCGCAGAGTTTTTTGCTCGCGCTGGCAGTCAGCGGCATCACCATCGGTCGCATGCCATCTGTGAAAGACAGATACCTGCCATCGCCCGAAGCACTCAGGTTGGCATACCAGGTGCGCGACTGCTCGAGCAGAAGTTCGGCCCGGCAGACATTGTCGGCATCGGTCATCAGAAAAAGCCGGTTACTACGCTGAAATGGTCGCGCTGTGATGACGCGGTGCTCATCTACCACGCAGAAATCAGTATCGGGTTCGAGACTTTTCTGAAAAAACGAGTGGTTCACCAGCTCGGTGCGCATGGCTACTTTGCTGGTCGGTCGCGGCAGCTGGTCTGGTATCGAAAAAAGGGAATCGGCGCTTTCCAGGTGATAAGTCGCATCGGTTAAGGCGCGATCTTTGAAATACTGGTTGATCTGGCTGAGGCAGGTGTTCAGGCCGGTTTCGCGTAGTCTGATAACTTTGCTGTCGTCAGTTCCATCTTCTGCCGCCAGATCGGGAGCGTAGACAATCCGCAACGAAGTTCCGGTGGCTATTTTCTGCAGACGGCCGAGATATTGCAGATAATTTTCAAACAGGTTGACCAGCAGGTTGAGTCGCGGAACTTCAATAATGCTTGGATTCTCTGAGTTGATACCGGAGCGCAGTGGCGGCTGAAATACCAGTTCGATTGAAGGGGTCCGGAAGCTGACAGCCTGTTCATTGATCTGTGCCGGCAGCTTAACCGGCAGCAGCACCAGAAGCATTGCTATGGCCAGGCAGGTCGACACTCTTGCTGGAATATTTGAATTATACGTGTCTCTCATCACTTTTCTTCCTTTTTTCCGGGTTGCAGACTGGTAAAAATTTCTTCGATCAGGCCATCGACCAGTTGATCCATGGGCAGGCTTCTGACAACCTTGCCATGTTTGAATATCAGACCACTTTCCTTGCCGCCGGCGATACCGAAATCAGCCTGTTCGGCTTCCCCCGGGCCGTTGACCGCACACCCCATGACCGCTACCTGAAATGATTCGTTGATCCCTGACAATCGCTGCTGAACCTTGCGGGCAATTTCCTGCAGTGGAATCTGACAGCGGCCGCAGGTAGGGCATGAGACAATTACCGGCCCGGATTGGCGCAGGCCCGCAGCTTGCAGAATTTTCTGGCCGGTTACCACTTCAAGCGCAGATTCGCCGGTTAGTGAAACTCTTATGGTATCGCCGATTCCCTGCAGCAGAAGGCTGCCGATGCCCATTGCCGATCTGATGATGCCGTCTTCCGGCAGGCCTGACTCGGTGACCCCAAGATGCAGCGGATAATCGCATGAGACTGCGGCGATTTTGACCGCCTCGCACATGGTATGCAGATCGAATGCCTTTATCGCAATTTTGATCAGTTCAAAGCCGAATTTTTCGAGAAGTTTTACTTCATTCATCGCAGATTCAGCCAGCCCGGCAGCTGTGACTCCGCCGTATTTAAGCTTGATCGCAGGATCCAGCGAACCGGCGTTAACGCCAACCCTGATCGGAACCTTCCAGTCGGCGGCAGCGGCCGCAACTTCACGTATTTTTTCTTCGTCTCTGATATTGCCGGGATTCAGCCGCAGCCCGTGTACTCCATTTTGAATGGCATCGAGAGCGAGCTGATGGTCGAAATGAATATCGGCGATTACCGGTATGGGCGAGGCACTGCAGATTTCTTTGAGCGCCTGGGCGGCTGCGGCATCAGGCACTGCCAGTCTGATAATGTCACAACCGGCCATTTTGAGATGGTTGATTTCATTCAGTGTTGCTGCAACGTCGCGGGTGTCGGTCTTGGTCATGCTTTGCACGCTGACCGGGGCGTTGCCGCCGACGGCCACCTTGCCAACCATAATCTGTCTGCTTCTGCGTCTGCCCGGGTTTTTTTGATTCATTGCTGACCTGCCGTTATAAATGTAATGTCATCAGAAAAATTCAGGTTCGTCAAGGACTTGATTGCTTCGGAAATTTTCTGGTGCAGATTTGCGGGATTGCTGCCGCTTTCTTCGATAAACTGTTCGAGCGTTCTGCCATGCAGCTGCTCAAATGCTTTGTAGATACCGTTTGTAGAACAGAGCAACAGCTCTGCCTCACCCAGTTCGAATGATTGATACTGCGGTTCGAACTCTTCGAGATAGCCGGCCGGGCGTGAAGTTTCGCTGAACAGGCGGCGGATGCCCGTTGCTGAAACTATCAATGGTGAAGGATTGCCGGCGTTGGCAATCTCGATACGGCGCCCGTCGATTCTGATAATCGTGGCGGCCGAGCAGAGTTGCTGAGAAAACCGGCGCAGAACATGGTTGACCTGCTGCAGCTGCGTTCGGGTATCGTTGAAACAACGCATTACTCCAAAAACGATGTTGAGCGTGAGAACGGCCTGTATGCCGTGGTGAAATGCATCATAAACGCCGATAAAGCTGTTTCCCGGTTCCTCGCAGATGTCGATCATGTCGCCCTTTATCTCGGTTGACAACGAAGCAAATCCGGCCATCGGCATGCCGCAGAAGCGGCTGACGCTGCTGGCTGAAATCGCCTGCAGCATTTTTCTGGCCCAGTCGATTTCCTGACCTGCCTTTTCCTGCTCGATCAGACGGCTGATCATGGCAAGGTTGGCGAGAAGGTGCGGTATTTCGCTTACCAGTCCAAGGATCAGGTTTACCTCTGTTGTCGTATAAGGAACTCTGGTGTTTTTGGCACTGAGCAGCAGAAAGCCGTAATGGCGATCGTTGTCGGCAAAGTTAAACAGATGGCGGATGTCATGCACCTTTAAGTCGCGCGCTGCATCAGTCATTGTGTGGTTCCCGGCACTCATGAAATGCTGAATCACGGCATCGATCTCATTGACGTCAGGTGGTAGCCTGGCAAACTCAGGACTGATTTCGTAGCCGACAAGAGTCTCTGGCACGCAGATCTGTTGCTGGTTTTCAAGTTGCAGGCGGGCACCTGAATAATCAAGAACCAGATGCAGTTCACTCAGAAACCGCGAAAAAAGCCTGGTCTGGTCAGGCATTTTTCGAAGCTCGGCGAGTATCGTTTGCATCACAGTGGCTGAATCGAATGTCTGTCTGCCGAAAAACTTGTCGACCAGCTTTATCAGAAGATCTTTAACCGGCGAAAAAATGGCGGCGATGATGAGAACAGTAATTACCTTGCTCCACATGTCTGAGAAGTCAAGAATGTTCTGCATCAGCTCCTGAAAAAGCTCCATTGTTCCAGCCATGATTGCAGTCAATAGAGTATAGACAAGGCCTGTTGAAAAAATCAGGTCGATTTCCATCAGGTTGTATCTGAGCATCGTATAAGCGAGAATTATACTCATGATGATGCTCAATACCGGAAACAGCCCGAAAGAATACATGGTCGTACCGCCGATGAACCATTTGCTGAAGGCGATGATAATCGAACCGGCGGCCACCGGCAGCAGCATCGCTGCAAATGTATAACGCAGGCGTCTGATCTGTATGGTGGTCTCGGCCTTCTTGCGACTGTTTGAAAGAGTCGATAATGACAGGAAGAGGTATGCGATCAGCACGCCTTTGACAATGAATTCGAAGCGGCCGAGGTCGAGCGAAAAGCCGTCGGCCAGGCTGGCGAAATCGTTTATCAGCCTGTCTGTCCAGAGGAAATAAAGCAGTGCCGCTGCCGGCAGAAAATAGCCGGCCAGGTGTTTCCGGCTTTTGATTATGCTGGCGTCAGGTTGATGCTCAGGATAAACCGCCGTAAAAATGCAGAAAACGTAGGTAAGCAGAAAGGCCGGCGTAAACAGCAGTTTGATGCCGAAACTGTCGACACCATGAAATATCAGATACAACTCGCCACCGCTCCAGGCGCAGAAAAGCAGGAGCTGCAGGCTGAACAGGCGGTTCTCTGATTTGCGCGGATCTTTTGCCATGACCACCAGCGCCAGAACAGACTGTATGGCGATAGCGCAGATTCCGAGAAAGGCAGGAAAATTCATTATCTGAATTTCCAGTTGGGCTGGCGTATCCTGGTCGAGGCCGGTCTCAGGCTGACGCTGGTAACGACTACCGCCGATTCCCGCTGATGGCTGAAATCAAGTTTGATCTTGATCAGGCTGATGCGTTGTCTTTGCCCTGAATCGTTGGAAATCATGTCAAAGGGATAAAAAGACCAGCCGACCGGACTTGCCGGGTCATGCCCTTCGTAAAAGGGTTGAAAAACATCTTCCCCGATCCTGTCTAGAGAGAGCATCTTTACAGGGTTTTCGCGGTTTTCTGTGCGCCAGAGAACCTGTTGCTTTTCGCCGCGTTCGATCTCGTAGGTCACTGTTGTCAGCGCGTCTTCGCCGGGGTCCGGATTCGCGGCAGAATACTTGTAACAGCGCATTTTTACGAGGTCGGGCTTGATGTCGAGAATTTCCTTGCTGTTGCGCAGGTCGCTGGTAATGCGTTCCATTTTGTTGCGGATTTCGGAGTTCAACAGAAGTTGCGAAGTGCCCTTCTGAACGGTCGACATGCCGGTTGACTGCATCAGATAAAGTATGCCGCCGACCAGAACCGTTAACGACATGCCGAGAAGTACCTCGACCAGAGTGAAGCCCTTGCTCTTGCTGATGATATTCATTTGTGCTGTCCGATAAGAGTAGCCAGTTCGGCGATCTTTTTGCCCTCTTTGTCAAAAACCAGAACGCTGACCTTTTTGATTTTTGACGGCATGGCTGATTCGGTGATGCGCTCTACTTTTACCACCCGCCGGTAGTTGATGTAATCGGGCGGGTAGGTCTGCAGGTTGCGCAGATAGGTTTTCGGATAAGCTATTTTAAGGCGGGTCCAGGTCATTTTATGTTCGCTGTCCTTTAGCGATTCATCGGTGAATACATCTGTAAAATATTTCTCAAAGGCGCTGTCATTGTAATATGGCTCGTCAAAACCATGGCGGTCCTGGTAGACATCACGAAAATTCTCGTAATCAGACTTGACCTGCTCGAACGGCAGGCTTTTAATTTCTTCAATCTTTTCACGGGCAAGGTTGTAGGCGAGCACGTGCTCAGCATTATCCTGACTGCCGCGCACCCCGAACATGAACATGTTGGTGAACGGCAGCGCCAGGACTCCTACCAGCGAAAGAACCACCAGAATTTCAACCAGTGTAAATCCCCGCTGAAAAACATGTTGCATCACATTGCCTCCGGGGCAATTCTCACCTGGTTTCTGCCCTTGCTCTTGGCTACATACAACGCCTTGTCGGACTCTTCTATCATTTCTTCAAGACTGATATCACGGCCATGCAGAGCGGTTATCCCGATTGAAGCGGTTACGCGCATCGAATCATTCTTGAACAGATATTCGGCGCCTTCGATTGCTTTGCGAATGCGCTCGGCTACGACAAATCCATCTTTGATGCCGGTCTGCGGAAGAATAACGGCCATCTCTTCGCCGCCGTAGCGACCCGGAGTATCTACCGACCTTATGCTTTCCATTATACGCTGGGCGGTTTCACGCAGAACGAAGTCACCGGCCTGGTGTCCGTAAGTGTCGTTGAATTTTTTGAAATGATCGATGTCGAGAAGAAGTACGCTGACTTCAAGCTGATAACGCTTGGAACGGTTGATCTCCTTCTCGAGTGTGGCCAGGAAAAAGCGTCTGAGATAAAGTCTGGTCAGGCCATCGGTAATTGCCTGCTCAAACAGGCGCTGCTTCTCGATTATCAGCGACAGATGGTGTCTGAGAGTTTCGATGAAGCTCTTCTCGTCTTCAGACAGATTCAGCTTTTCCTTGCCGCGCTCCTTCGAAAATACCAGGTAGATGGCGCCAAATTTCTTGTCTTCGAAAAACAATGGCACGCCAAGAACATAACGCTCGAGGCTCGTGCTGTATTCAGCAATTGACTGGAGTGTGCGCAGAGCATTCTTGACCACGCTTCTGATCGCTTCGCTCTCTTTGGCATCGATATGTTCAGAGAGATAGATGCTGTCAGCACCTTCGCCTTCGTTATACCAGGCCGTGCCTGAGCTTTCGGCATTGAGGTGCTTCTGCAGATTAGTTGCGGCCAGATCGAATACTTCGCGCTGGCTGTGGGTGGTAGAGGCTTTTTGGGTAAGGTTGTAGAGAACGGTTAGCTCAGTGAGGCGGTTGCGCAGACGCCTGGTCATCGAATTGAAGGTTACCGAGAGCTCTCCGAGTTCATCACGTGCAAACATCGGCAGTTCAAGGTTGAGGTCTCCACCAATGATGCTTTTAGCGCCGTTTGAGAGCACATATACCGGAGTCAGAAATTCGCGTATCAGTATGGTAATCAGAAATATCGACGCAGCCAGGCTGAATATAAGACTGAATATGACCAGAAGATAAGTCATCTGTATGGTATCGGTGATTTTGTGCCAGCTGAAGCGGGCGCCGATAAAGAAGTCGCCTGTATTGACGCCGCGGCCGACCGCTACCAGCATCCGGTCGTTTTCGTCGTTTACCCGGTCTGTCTCGATAATGTTCGAAAGTCTGGTGGTCGACAACATGGGCAGCAGATTAGCCTTGAATGTGGGCGAAAGACGAGGCATGGCATCTGAGATGTCGTCTTCCTTGAGAATGATCATTTCGCGGTCCGGTCCGAGGCGATGCTGCTGGGAGACCACCTGCTTGAGGTAATTGCGGTCCAGTTCCGTCTTGTCGAGTGTAGCGATAATGGCATAGCGATTATTGTTGTCGAGTGTCAGTATGTCTGTAAACACGAAGTTCTGCCGGTTGGTGCCGGGCCAGACGACAAGATGCATATTGCCTGTCTTGCGCGTGATTCTTTCAAAAAGGCTTTCGGCTGTCGTTGAATGATCTGCCGTGAGGGCATTGTCTTTGTCGGTTCCGGCGGCCAGAATGCGCATGCCGAGTTCTTTGATGAACACGCGGTTGCTGTTGTCGGTTTTAAGGTTGTCGATATCGAATTCAATACCGCCGTCGAGCCCGATCAGATAAAAACTGTCGAGCTGCTTGAAGCGGTTATATTCGAAAAAAGTCTCATGCATTTTCTGCTTGTCGAGAGTTTTCACTTCTGCCAGGTCTTTCAATGACTTCAACCATTCGGTGGTCGTTCTGTAATGGTCGAGAGCTGAGTGGTCGATTTTTTTAACCAGTTCAACCAGCTGAGCTTCAGCCTCGTTGCTTAGGAGGCGCTCCTGGCTCATGGCATACTGAACGCCAAGAAAAACCAGAATCGATATCGGCAACTGCATGCAGAGCAGGAAAAGGCCTGCCAGCTTCTTGCGCAGAGACAGCCCGGTGGTAGAAGCGAGCTTGTATGAGTGATAAAAGAATACCATCGTCAGAAGAACGATGATCAGGCCGGCAGTTCGGGCACTGTTTTTTTGCGATTCACCCGACAATCGTAATGACTTTGTCGAAAAC
>CAZMWO010000078.1:0-10898 GCA_964569565.1 uncultured bacterium
GGTTTCGATAGCCTGGATCATTTCTTTGGTCTTGCCATCAGGCTTGATTGTGTTCGCCTTCTGCAGCAGTTCGAGCGCTTCTTCGAACTTCGACTCATGTGCCAGAATGTCGGCAAGGCGGGTCATGATCGGCGCGAAATTGCCATCAAGATCGAGGCCGGCCATCAGATATTGTCTGGCCATGTCAGTGTTGCCATGACGCAGCATGCTGTCGGCAAAGCGCTGATAAGTAATTGGCGTCGGTTCGAATTCAGGCAGGCTGTCAACCGGCAACCCGTTGGGAGCAGCGATCTTGGAGCCGCACATGTGGCAGAAGCGGCTGTCGGGATTGCTCTGGGTCGCATGGCATGAATTGCAGTCGTAAAGGTTCTGCACAACCCACACCTTGGACTTTTTGATAACTGAATCGCCCTTCAGATACCCCTTTTCGACTTCAAAAACGATGCATCTTTCGGGGAACTTGTCAGAGCGGAAATAGTCGGTAGCAAAATGCTTCTGCGAGTCATATACCTCGGCAATAACCGGCATATAGCTGATCTGATTAGGTATGATCAGCCGGTCGAGCAATTTTTGATGCAACATTTGCAGCTCTGGTACCGGGTTTTTGGCGATAACAGAATCAAGACCGTCGAAGAAGTCGATAAAGCTGGAAACGATATCACTGTCTCCCTCTACCTTGATGACCTTTTCTTCAACAGGCGCTTCATTGCTGCCCAGTCTGGCCTTGAGATTCTCGACTTCGAGCGTTTTGGCTTCAAGCTGCTCGCGAGTTTTACTCAAAATACCTTCGAAATTCTGAATGGCCAGCATCTGGTCTGCTACCTGCTGGGTCAACTGCTCGACCTCTTCACGGATGGCCGGATCATTCATGCTTTCGTCCTGGCGCGATTCAAGCGAAACACGCAGCCGGGCAAGTTCGTCTTCACGCTGCTGAAGAGTTTCGCGCATTTTTACGATTTCTAACTTGTAGGGGCCAACGTCTTCAGCCGGAGCATTAACGGCACCGGACTTCAATGCCTCGTTCTCGGCAGTAATCTTTTCGCGCTCCATTTCAAGCGTTGTCAGTTTTTCTTTCAACTGGGCGCAGTCTGATTCAAGAACAGTTACCTTCATGGCAGTCTCGGTGAAGGCATCCGCTTCCTGCTGCAGACTGGCAAGTTTTACATTGGCCTCAGCCAGCTGAGAGCTTTCCTGACGCAGACGTTCTACTTCGTCTATATCAATGCCCGGCGTAACGCCGGCTTCAAGCTCGGCAACTCTTGCCCGCAACTGTTCAAGTTCAAACTGTTCGACAGTCGCACCGGAAGCGTCTGTTCTTTCGGCAAGCAGATTCTTGAGATTCACGACATCCTGCTCGAGCTCCTGAATCTTGCTCTGATATTCGGCAACTGCGGCAGGAGAAACCTCTCCACCGCCCTGCAGCTGTGCCGACATCTGTTGCATCGCCGCGTTAGACTGCTCAAGTTCAGCCCGTGCAACTTCGACTGCCTGTTTAAGGCTTTCGATCTCGGCGCTGCTGCCTGATGCAGAGGCAAGTGCCGCCCGCAGCTTTTCGATTTCCTTTTTTAAAGTGGCTGTTTCACCAGAACCGGCTGCTCCGGAAGATGCTTCGGCAGCCATACGTGCCTGTTTTTCGGCCTCGAGCTCTTCGCGCAGGCTTGAAACAAGAGTTTCCAGTTCAGGAACGCGTGAATCTTCAATGATTTCGGTTGAAGCGCCACCAGCCTGTTGTTCTTCCAGTAGCTGACTCAGAGTCTTTATCTGATCGTTCTTCTGTTGTTCAAGGGCCGCAAACTGCTCTTTCTGGCCGTTCAGTTCAGAAAGCAGGCGGTTGGCCTCCTCAGACTTCTCTTCGAAAGCTCGCCGAAGCTCTTCTGCGCCTTCACTGCCAGTGCCACCCGATTCCAGCTGTGTTTTGAGATTTCTGATCTGGAGCTGCAGCAACTTGATCAGGTTATCCTTCTGGACAATCTGCTGATTCAATTTCTTGAAAAATTCGTTACTGATCTCCCCATTGCTTTCTAGATTCATACCGTCTCCCTAAAATCAATACAGAATAACGTTTCAGGCAATGCTCCAACAAAACAGCGCCGAATCTTGTTAATCAGACACATGCGCTGATAAAAAGCCTGCAGCCACGGCATCTGGCCGATAACTGCCCCACAAAAGCCACCTGTTTATGCGAAAAGCAGAGCTGTTCGCCTTTCGCCCTACGGGTTTCTAAACCAAGAAAGTCTAGCACAGAGTCAGAGGCAATGCAACAATCTGAAAGCACACAAAGAAATTATCTGCAAAGCAAGGTAAAATGAAGTCAAACCAGGGTTTACTTCTTTTCAGGTTTTGAGATATCTCTGAGCATCTTGACCTGCTCTTTCAACGTCTTTTTGCATTCGACACAGACAACGCCATCATAAATCGTTGCCTGGCAAAGCTGACATGGGTGGGCTACCCGCTTAACGCCGGCTCTTTCAAGGCGACCGGAACGGATAAGAGCTTCAACATGCTCTATATCGCAAGAAGCGTGCTTGGCCACCTCTTCCAGGGTTGCACCTGGATTCGCTTTTAGAAAATTTTTAACTTTCTGAAACAGCTGCTCTTCTTCCTGAAAGCACTTGGGGCAAACGTCGCGGGCCAGCCTGACCATTATCAGACCGCACACTCTGCACGCTATCAACTTTGAATCTTGTGACATCTATAATACTCCCGGCTATCATTAACATGCTGTACAAAAAACAGAAACAAAAGTAGTTTCCCAACCGTATTAATTTATAGGAAAAAAAATTATTATTCAATAAAAATTTGTTCTGATGCCTGTTTCCGGCCACCTGAAGAGAAATTCAGTGCCTGTTCTTCTTCGGGAAGGGCTGTTCTTTTTAAGAATTATGCTCTATGATTAGTACAGAGGTTTTTTAACCGAGAGTCGCAAGGGAGTTGTCTATGAAAAAACTGCTATCATCCTTGGTATTGATCCTCCTTTTTATGCTGGCGTACAATCCGGTAACCGCTGCCGACATTGAATTTGATTCCTTCAAAGAAGCGGAAGCCGCTGCCCAGAAACGCGCCCAGGAATATCAGCAGAAAATGGATGAACACATGAAAAACATCCAGGAAGAATGGGAAGAGCAGCAGAAAGACCTGGGAGCCGACAACGCCAGCCCTGATATATCAAAAATCACCGGCAGCAGCAGCGGCCAGCGAAGCTCTGACAACGATGCCGCTGACGGCATGGAAGATGCAGTTAATTCAAGCGTCAATAATCTCAAGAATACTATGATCAACACTGCCGGCCCCAATTCCACCGGTTTCGCCGGCGGCGGCGCCGGTTATCAGTGGAGCGTAAAATACGTTGGCGGCAAATATGTTCTGTCTGATTCATACAATGAAGCCGATTTTGGCACCGGCAAGAAAAAAGAGAAGCCTGCAACAACAACTCCGGCACCTGCAGCACAGGGCGAAGACGACGAAACTACCACAGTTGCCGCCAAGACTCCAGACAAACCTGCCACTCCCGCAAAAGAACCTGCTATCTCGAGCGACGAACCGGCACCGACCCAGGTCGCAAAGGTTCCCGACGCCCAACCTTCTTCAGGATCGAGCAGCAGTCCGGGCAATTCAACCGACCCGGGCTCATCGGCCAGCACCTCTTCAACATCTGCTCCCGGCAGCAGCAGTTCTTCAGGCTCATCAAGTTCATCTACACCTGCCAGCCCCGATAACCCCGCACAATCAGAAGCAGCGCCGACATCACCCGGAATCGACCCTGCTCCCGCCAATCTTCCTCCCCCCAAGGTCAGACTCGTAATTCAACATCCTACAGATTTCAGCGAAGAGGTTTTCGCCAGTAATACCGATAACGAAAGCGCAAGTGATTATGGCCTCGAAAAGTTCAGAATTCCTGAAGACACACGCGTAAAAATAGCAGTAGAGGTCTCAGACGAAGTTGATCCAGAAGATGTTTCTCTGGTAATCGTCGATGAAGAAGGCGAACGAGAACCGGTCGCAGCTTCGAGAATGGGCAATTACCGCCACATGTTCAGGGTACCCTCAGAAGGATCATACTCAGCCAACGTCTACGTAACTGACAAAGATAAACCGGGCAACCAGAAGAAAAAGCTGATGCAGGTTAAAATACCTGTCACTAAAGTAGACTTCGACAGCCGCACAATTGACAACCAGCGCGGTAGCAAGTCTTCTGACGGGTCTTCTTCTTCATCTATGAGCTCTTCAAGCTCCTCGACTTCTTCATCAGGAAGCGTAGGCGGATATTCTCACACAAGTCAGGGCACTTCACAGCAGGTCGACCTTTCCGACCTTTATTCTAACCCGGATTCAGATTCGTCTTCTGCCGGTTCAGACGGCTCAGGCGAGTCCGGTTCAGGGTCTTCTGCCAGCTCAGCTGGCGGCGGCTCAGAGGCTGCGGGCCACAGTGGGTCAGCAGTTTCATCAGGATCAGCAGGATCATCATCTGCCTCCGGCGGCTCTTCTGACAGCACAGTCTCCTCAGGTGGCAGCAGCGGATATGCTGCCGGCGGAGCTTCTGCCCAGGGCAGTTCGGGTGCCAGCGGATATTCATCAGAATCAGCCGGCAGCTCAAGTGGAGAAGGTTATACTTCTGCAGGCGATGGCAGCCAGAATGCAAATGCCGGCAGCGGCGACGCTGCTGCGGGAACCAGCGCAGCAGGAAGCTATGAAAGCTCGCAGAGCGATTCGTCAAGCTCGGGCGAAGGTGACTCTACCGGCGAAGGAGCCAATCGCGGCGCGGCCGACGGAAGTGAATATTCTGCCGGAGACAGTTCCGGTAATAATGCCGGCAGTGGCCAGTATGGTGATTCAGGCTACGATGCCGGTTCTTCGCATTCTGAAGGAGACCGGACCGGCAGCAATCAGACTGACAATACCGATGCCGACAACGCAAAAACAGGCAGCGAATATTACGGTGACTATGCCTCAGCTCAGGGCATGTCTTCTTCATCAGGAAATCGCACCCAGAGTTCTTCGGGTTCCGCCGCCACATCGACAGAAGGCGAAGAAGAGGAACCTCCCGTGGAAGAAGACAATTTCGTAATGTCGATCGGATTGCGTTCTGAAGCACACAAAATTTACCAGTCATTCGACTTTACCGAAGAGCCGTCACAAACTTCGACTACTCTGCCGGCTGAAAGCGAAATCATTTTCAACATAGTGCTCGGAAAACAGGTTGAATTTGACAGCGTTAACATCAAAATGGCAGATGGCGCCGAAGAGTTTGGCGGCAACCTTAAAACGATGGGCGAAGCTTTTGCCTACAGCTTTAAGAATGCCTCACCCGAATCTTATATACAGGTATCGGGTACATCCGGCGGAAAGTCATTCAGCTACCGCGTAAAAACACCGGTCGCTAAGAAATAGCCTTCAAAACAGAGGTTTAAGAGTTGCCGACAGCAGTCGGCAACATTTTTTATGATCTGATTCGACCAGCAGCGTGCCGTCAGCCTCGATTGCAAGGGGTAATCCGCAAAAATCCGGCATGCCACCGTTCATAAACATAAATCTTGTCTGCCAGAAGACCGAGGCGGCAACAGACCACTGCCCGACAAGGCTCCCTGCGTCTGTCGCCAACAGCCTTTCAAAGTCAGCAAAAAATTCGCAGAGAATGTCTTCAGAATCAGTATTCTCAGATATTTCGGAAAAACTGGCAGCGGTAAAGTCATCAACAGATATAGGAGCAAGATTGATGCCGATGCCGACAACCCAACGCTGACCGCCTTTGCCTGAGCATCCTTCGCACAAAATTCCAGCCAGCTTGCCGCGGTTGAGCCACAAATCATTAGGCCATTTCAGCCACAAACGCGAACCAGGCTGCGCAGCCAGCCGATTCAGAGCATTGTAAACTGCCAGACCAGCGATCATTGACAAAGGGAAGCGACTCTGAACGTCGGTCAGAGAAAATGAAAACAACAGCGACTGGCCGGGCCGGGCCAGCCAGTTTCTTTGATGCTGACCACGGCCAGCCGTCTGATAGTCGGCAATTCTTATCTGCTCTACAACTTCAGGCAAAAGCCAGTCATTCTTAAGATCATCGTTAGTTGAAGAAGTCTGATTAACCCGGCTGATTCTGTGACGGCCAAAAAGGGTCGAGCCCGACAATGCGCGCTGTAGCCTTTTAACGCTGCATCCGGTCATTATTTTTCCTGCAGATTCAATTTTCCGGCAAGATCAGCATAAAGCGCCATATCGGTTAGATCTGGTTTCAGAGGCGTTAAAGAAACATAACCGGCCTTGACCGCAACAATGTCGCACTCAGGGGCAGGATCAATGATTTCGGGATTTCCCTTGAGCCAGTAGTAAGAACGACCATAGGGGTCGTGGCGGTGATCGTATTCTTCACGATAATCGATAGTGCCGGTTCTGGTCAGCTTTATGCCACGGATATCAACGTCAGCAATACAGGGCACATTTATGTTATATACGCGCGCGGGCTCGACTCCGGCGTCAATCATCATTTTGAGACAGCGTACAGCCCATCTGGCCGCCACGGAAAAATCTGCCCTTGGAGAGTAACTGTCGAGAGAAACCGCCGCAGATAGAATGCCTCTGAAAGCGCCCTCAAATGCGGCAGCAACTGTTCCTGAATAGAAAATATCAACGCACATGTTCGGCCCGCAGTTAATGCCCGACACAACCAGATCCGGTTTTTCAGGCAGTAGCGTGGAGAGCCCTATTTTGGCGCAGTCGGCCGGAGTACCGGAGACTGCGTAAGCTTTTTCGACCGGTGCCGGGAAGGCAACCTCACGAACCCGCAACGGGTGAGCAAGGGTCAGCGAACTGCTGGCGGCACTTCTCTCTGAATCGGGGGCAACCACGATAACCCTGCCAAGATTGCAGAGCTCGGCGGCGAGAGCAGTAATACCGGGTGCATTAATTCCATCATCATTACAAACCAGAATTCGCATACTACCTCCAGTGCTTCAAACGTGCTGTGAATCGGCGATGTATAACTAAAAAAACTTGCGGCTGACACCAGATCATGATATGATGTCGTAACTTTGAATTCAAGGTTTTTTCATGTTAAAAGGGCTGGCGATTTCCCCAGGCTATGCATTGGGGCAGATTCATTGTCTCAGGCACATTCAGCTTGAGAGTATTGAAAGCAGTACAATTCCCGCCGGCGAAGTCGACTCAGAGATAGAGCGTTTTAAGAGCGCCATCGAGATTTCCCGCGACGAGATCAATCAGCTGCTGGAACTGCCACAGATCAAAAGCAGCCTCGAAATCTCCAACATTTTTCAGGCCCATCTTACGCTGATCGATGACCCTGACCTGCAAAAAGAGGTCACCAAACGAGTCCGCGAGCAGATGCATGATGTACAATCGGTAGTTGGCAGCGTAATCAAGGACTACAGCAATTTTTTCAGGAACCTGCCCGACCCGCAGTTTCAGGGTAAAGCCATCGACATCATGGATGTCGGCAAACGCATACTTAAAAACTGCCGCAAGCGCAAATCTTCTGCCAACATAAATCGACATTTCGATGATGGTATCATTATCGTAGCCGAAGATCTCACTCCATCAGAAATTGTCGGCTTCAACCCGGGTCGCATACGCGGTATCGCCATAGAAGAAGGCACACCGACCTCGCATGCCTCAATTCTGGCGCGCTCGCTCGGCATTCCCGCTCTGATTCAGGTCAAAGACCTGATGCAGAAGGCGCACAGCGGCAACTATGCAATCATCGACGGCAGTACCGGCCAGTTGATCATCAATCCCGATGAGCACATA
This sequence comes from uncultured bacterium, assembly GCA_964569565.1. GTDB lineage: Bacteria > Muiribacteriota > Ozemobacteria > Ozemobacterales > Ozemobacteraceae > Rifleibacterium. The sequence goes on from CAZMWO010000078.1 coordinate 7,759, forward strand.
CGCCTCAAGTATACAAATGAACTTGAAGGCTTCCGCCAGCGCCAGCAGAAAATGCTCGCCAGCCTGTCAGAACCCTCGGTAACCACAGACGGGGTTCAGGTTTCACTCAAAGCCAACATTGGCCAGCTGAGTGACCTCGACGCGGTAAACGCCAACCGGGCAGACGGCATTGGTCTGTATCGAACTGAATTTGCCTATCTTACCCGCCGCTCTTTTCCAACTGAGAACGAGCTTTTTCAGGCTTATTCAGAAGTCATCGGCAAGGTAAATGGCGCCAGCATAACCATAAGAACTATAGATATCGGCGGCGACAAGATTTCGCATCTAATGGGCAACGCGCTCGAAAGAAACCCCGAACTGGGCTGGAGAGCCGTCAGAATGGCGCTCGACTGCCATGAAGTATTCATCACTCAGATTCGAGCCATTCTTCGTTCGGCCGCAATCGCAAAACCCGGGCAGGTGGGAATACTTTTCCCGATGATATCGAATATCGAAGAGCTACGCAAAATCAAGCAACTGCTTAATCAGGCCCACGAAGAACTTATAAGTGCCGGCGAGCCAAATCCCGAAAACCTTAAAATCGGGATCATGGTCGAGATACCATCGGTAGCCCTGCTGGCAGAAAAATTTGCCAGAGAGGTCGACTTTTTTGCGATAGGCAGCAACGATCTGGTGCAGTACACACTGGCGGTAGATCGCACCAACTCAAAGGTTTCGCATCTCTATCAGCCGGCAAACCCGGCAGTTATACAGTTGATTGCGCATGTGGTAAGGGTCGCCCGCCAGCATAACATCAAAGTCAGCCTGTGCGGAGAAATAGCCGGTGATATTCGCTATACAGTTCTGTTGCTCGGCATCGGCCTGCGTGAACTCTCGATGAACTCGATACTGATACCTGCCGTCAAACAGATTGTGCGCAGCATATCCTGTGCCGAAGCGGAAAAACTTATTGAGCCTCTACTGCACCTCGACACCTCAGAAGAAATCGAACGTGCTCTCGACAAAATAAATATAAAACTCGGATTACAGTGAAACTGAATGTACTATTAACAGGATCTTTCTGCAAAGCAGGCATTGCTGCCCTGCTAATGCTGACTGTGTTTATGGCTGCCTGCCGTAGCGATGCCCATGCAGAATCTACCACAGACCAGGCGCAGGTATTGCAGATGACCGAGGCGCGTCTGGCCGGCCAGAGTCTGAGAATCTGGCTGGCGCGAACCCATGAAGAAAAGGCCAGAGGCCTGATGTATTATGATTCGATAGAAGACGATCAGGGCATGCTTTTTGTCTACGAATCTCCTCAGATCATGTCATTCTGGATGAAAAACACCAGGATTCCGCTCGATCTTGTTTTTTTTACAGAAAACCTTGAAATTAACGGCTGGATAAAAGACATGCAGCCTGGCTACGGTCTTCCTGAAAGGAGCCTGGCCCATTACGTATCAGAGCTCCCGGCACAATATGCGCTTGAATTGAAAGCCGGCAGCATTGAGCGGCTGGCATTGAAGCATGGAGACCGGCTTGAAATCCCATTAACGTTGCTCTATTCAGATTGACCATGCTGCCAGCATCACTGAAAAATCTGCTGAGAATAAGCGGGATCATTGTTTCGGCCTTTCTTGCAGTTCTTCCCTGGTTGATAACCCCAGATTCAGATGATCCGTTTCTTTTTCACGGCTGGGTGGTTTATGCTGCAACAGCTGTAGCCATCTGTTTGCTGTCGGTTATATTCCTGTTTTTCAGACCACGGCAGAATCAGCTTCCCTATGCCAGAGCCTTTTTACTGCTTTTTGCAGTAATTACCACCACTACGCTGCTGTCGAGCTTTATTGTAAGTTTGCGTACAGCCCTGACCTGGCTGAGCCTGATGGTTCTCGCCGGCTTTCTCAGGCTGAGTCGGCAGGATGCAGACAATTTCAATATAGCCGCAATGATTGTGCTAAGTGGCTTTTTAATGGCCATTTACGGACTTTTTCAGGCCGCCGGCCTCGATGTCATCAACTGGGCCTCAAATTATTCAATGGTGGGCACCCTCTCAAATCCGAATTTTTTTACAACTTTTCTGTCGCTGACCGCAATGGTAAGTCTGGGTTTATCGATGAACCAGTCTTATCGGCATAAATTCACGAGTTTAATTTTCTGGTGCATGACTGCCATACAGATACTTGCGGTTATGATATCAGGTCGCGTCGGCAGCATTGTAACTCTGGGGTTCGGCATATTTCTTATGACCACCAGCTTCTGGGAGGTCAGGCCAGGCAGACTGCTACGCCGATCTTCATTTATATCAGGCCTTCTGCTGGCAATTGTTCTGACCGGAGCATACGGACTCGTTTATTACGCGACATCCACCTATCCCTGGCAAACATCTGCACAATTTTACCATCGCGATTATCCGGTCATAACCAGAATTATCAACTGGCAGATGGGATACGGAATATTCCTCAAAAACCCGCTTCTGGGAATGGGCCCAGGAACCTTGCCATTCGCCATGCCCCTGCAACGACCGCCGACCGGTTCTACGATGGGGCTTAAACAATATAACGACGACCCTCATTCATGGCCGGTTTCGATTCTGGCTGAGACAGGATTTGCAGGGCTTTTCGGATTTGCCAGTGTTCTGGCCATAGTATATGGCTGCGGAACATGGCGACGCTTTAAAAATCAGCAGATCGATGATGGCAGAGCCAGTCAGGCGAAAGAAGATGATAATCTGCGTTTTGTCGATGACAATCTTTCGTGGAAAGCAGTTTTGCTAATTGCAGTTGCAGCTCCGGTCGGCTATCTGGCAGGCCTTATCGGGCCCGGCGCTCTGATTTATTCATTTCCAGCTGCGATAGTCATCTTTGGTCTGCATAATCTTTTTATCGGCATGTCTGCCGACAAATCCCGATTACAGCCGGTTAATCTCGCAAAAACGCTGCTGGTGACGCTCCTGGTTTTCGCATTTAACGGACTTTTCAACAACAGTTTTTCGATTCTGCCGCTTCTGGCTTTTGCCACTCTGCTGTTCAGCCTGCATTTTTCGGTCTGCCTGCGTAATATTGCATGGAAAAGACGCTTCACTTTTCTCTCACTGTTTTTTGTCTGCCTGCCTGCTATGTATGTATTCACAGCCTATAACTTCCAGATCGCCTACC
>CAZMWO010000079.1:0-10869 GCA_964569565.1 uncultured bacterium
TGTTTCGGTCTGGTCACTCGAGCTGGTTGCCTCGTTGACCGGCTGATTCAGACGCTTGAACTCTTCGCGCAGACTTTCTTCATTTTTCGGCTGCTCACTGGTTTCTCTGATCTGACTGGTTTCGACATTCTTTTCTTTGGTATTTCTCGTAGTTTCCTGGCGTTCGTTATCGCTCGCTGCTTTTTCTTCTGTCAGGGTTTCGCCTTCAGAATTTTCGGCAGCGACTGTATCGGCGGTTGCGTTTGCCGTTGCCAGTGGAGCCTGGTCGTGACTGACTTTAAGCTCTTCGTCATGGTTCGCAGACGGTCTTTGCTCGTTCGCAACTTCGTCAGTCTCTTGAGTGACTGTTTCATGTGTGATCTGGGCCGTGCTCTGCTGTGCGCTGACTGTTTCAGCAGCTTTCTGCTGATCGGCAAGATTCTGCAGCAACTGCATCAGCTCAGGCGATTCTGCGAGTGCCAGCAGCTTGTCCTTTGATTCTGAATCGGGCATTGAATCGATCAGCTCACCAAGAACTTCTTTGAACGCTTCTGGCGATTCAGTCACAGCTGCAAGTTCCTGCGGCGTAAGACTCTGCAGAGCTTCGACCACGATCGCCTGCTCTTCTTCTGTCAGGTTGCCTGCCAGTTTCTCGACCAGTGTTGCGTAATCTGTCTGTCTTGCAGCCTCAACCCTGATTTCTGATTCTCCGTCAGCACTTGAGTCGTCTTTGCCGGCAACTGCTTCTGTCAGATCAACTGCCCCGACAAGATCATCCGCCCTGGCGAGATCAACTGCTTCGCCTGTTTGAATTTCAGACAGATTCTGTTCTGCAACTGAACTTTCAAGGGTAAGAAGGGTTTCATCGGCAACAGCGTCAGGCTCTGACACTGCTGTTTCGACTGCTGTCTCTTCTATCTTGTTTTCAGCGACCTCCGACCGGTCGACAACTTCACTTTGAGCGTCTCTGTCAGCCTCGTCGGCCGACTCGACGTCTGAAGACCTGCTTTCATCGCTGTCGCTTCTGTCTGCTTGCTTTAACTCTGCATGCCGATCTTTGAATGATTCTGAACGCACGTCTTTCCTGAACTGATCGTCGCGCGCAGGAATTTCGAACTTCTCCGGACGTTCTGCCAGTAATGGATTGATCGCGGCGATTCCGCTGAAAGAGAAGATTCTGGCACTGTCGGTCAGTTCACCAGCCACATTTACGGCCGAAGTCTCGCCCAGTTGCTGTTGCAACAGGCTGAGGAAGTCGCCAGACTGAGCTTTTGTGGTGGCACTTTGCTTGTTCTGGGGTAGTTCAAAAGTAAAAACCCCGGAAATACCAGCTAAAATGTCATTATTCATTGTTTCACCTCCTTCCTTTTTAATTTTTAATATTTTCCCACTATCTTTATCGTCATAATTTTTCCGAACCCTTAGCGATTTATAAAAAAATCTTCTCCAGCCACCCCCATCCGTCATCATGACGGCTTGAGCAGAATGACAAAACCCTCGCGCTAAGCCACTAAGACACGAAGGTAAGGCCAGAAAAGAAATAAATCCGCCGATTTCACAGACATCAGAAGCTTTCTTCTTTTCTAAATGTCTTAATGCGAGCTTTCGCTTAAGATTATGCGCACGACCACGATTGCACGTTTCTTCTTTATCGGTATCGCTATCGGGTCTCGGAATCGCTGTCGAGTTTCTCATCTTTTCTCTCTGAGCCTTTCTTCTGCTTATCCTTGACACTGCTTCTTTTCCTGTTTCTCCGCGCCTCAGTGCGACCTTTCTTCTTCGCTAACCCTGCTCCTCTAGAGGTATGCACGCCAGAGGGGAGTCGAAGAACAGTCTCATTTAAAATGACTGATGGTTGGACCGAGAACTGCTGCGGGTAAACCGGGTGCGTTGCAATTTGTTGATTATGGGGGTATTCTGTTCACTCAGATCATTAATTCTTTATGCATCCTTACTGATGCGCCAAGGAGCCTGTCTTGAGATATCTCTACTGTATGTTGTTCATTCTGATTGTCTGCACCGCGTCAGCCGCTGATAAAGTCGTCTGGCCGCTAAAAATAGAGATTTCGCAAAGTTCGAGTTTTGCAGAATTCCGTGGCATGCGACTGCACGCTGGTATTGATTTGCGCACACAGCGGAGTAACGGACATCCAATAGCTGCAATCGCCGATGGTTTTGTTTCGCGCGTCGGTGTTCAGTTCAGGGGGTATGGATACGCTCTCTACATCGACCACCCAGGCCTGAACGCCAGGGTTGTCTACGGGCACCTTCAGGATTTTCAGGGCCCGCTGAAGGATTATATTGATGCCAAACTGGCTAAAATGGGCAGTCGGCATGGTATCAATGATTTTTTTACGCCCGATCGCTTTCCGGTCAAAAAGGGGCAGATAGTGGCTCTCTCCGGAGAATCCGGCAGCGGCCCGTCGCACCTGCATTTCGAGATGCGCAATTTTTCCGATGAACCCCTGGCTCCGGCAATGTTTGGCTATCGGCCTGCCGATCGCATCATTCCGGTTTTTCATCATTTCTACATCGAGCCGTTGTCTTACGCCTGTGTCATTGATGGCAGTTTTCTGCCAAAACGTTACAATCTGTCGAAAAAGACAGCTGTGCTCTATAAACTGAATCCGGTTCCGGCTGTTTTCGGAAAAGTCGGGTTGCAGGCCGGTATTTCAGATACCAACGGTGACGGCAACCGTTATGGTGTCGAGAATGTCAACCTGCATGTGAATGGGCAGACACTTCTCGAACGTGTGTTTCATCGTTATACCTACGATCAGAGCCGTCAGGCCACCTGGATTTACGACTATTTCAAATCGAACCTGAAGGGAACCGGCTACGTATACACAATGTTCAAGTGGCCTTTCGATACTCTTTATTTTGCCGCTGGATATCCGGCCTGGAGCGGTGCTTTCGATCCCGGTTCTTTTACCGGTAATTGCGCCGAATTTGCCATAAATGCCGAAGACTTCGGCGGAAACCGGATTTCGGCTGCCGGTACCATTGTCAATCACCCGGTTGACTTCACAGAAGAGATTGAGGTCTCTGAATTATCAGGTTTTAACTTCAGTCGGTTTGAGCAGACTGATCATACTCTGGTGGCCTTAGGCGCTCGCAACAAAGGTGCGAAAGTAACCAACCCGGCTGGTGTGGTGTCTTGTCGTGACAGTCGCGGCGAAATCGCAAAACTTCGGGTTTTGCTCAGTGATACCCTGGTTGAAATCGCTTTTCCCAAGGAAAAACGCTGGCAAACCGGAGCATGGCTGGGTGACCGGCAGATTCTGCCTGAGACGGTTCTGATCGGCCCGGAGGGTGGCACTTTGACACCGGCGCCTTCAGCGCAGGCAGTATTCGCCAGAAACTCCCTGCATTTTCCGACTTATTGTTCATTTGCGCGAACAATAGATAAGCCGGCCGCAGGCGGCAACTCAAAACGGGGTTTCCTCAAGCCTTACAGTCCGGTATGGGCTCTTTCGCCGACTGAAAAGGTTTTTGATGCCGAAGTAAAAGTCAGCATGCGACCGGAAAATTATTCAGGTAACCTGCAAAAACTTGGTGTATACAACGTATCAGCCAATGGCTCATATTCTCACAATGGCGAGAAGATCGAGCAGGGAACACTCACTTTTACCACACGTGCCGGCGGCAGTTTTGTAATTCTGGAAGACCTTATTGCGCCTGTTTTGAGCTATTCGCGCAAAGACAAAGATTATCATCTCGGATCTGTCTATGTTTTCAGGGTTTCCGATCTGGGTGAAGGCGTCGATTATCTAAGTGCCAACGCTACGGTGGCCGGCAAAAAGGCAGAGGTCTATTCAGATCCCGACAAATCAGAGATCTACGTGGTCAGGCCTTCGGGCAGCAACCATAAGGTCGCTCTGCAGGTGCGCGATAACGCAGGCAACAGCAGCTCAATCAGTCGAACCATAAAGTAATGTAAAAAATTTGACCTCGATGTGTCAGTCGTGTTAGCTATTAAAGCTAAAGACATGAATTAGCTGTAGACAGTTTTTTATGAGGAGCCCCTCGCTGATGAAACGCATTGGTTTATTGCTGCTGGTCGCGTTTTTGCTCTCTTTCTCGCCGGTGTTTGCCGACAATGGAACTTCGATAGTCAAATTTGGCGACCTGCATGGTGAAGTCAATGTCAGACCAAACTCTGAAGACGATGATGCCTATATTTTTGCCGAACTCAGCACGCCACTGAATCATGATGACCGCATCAAAACTCTGACAAGATCAGGCGCCATCCTGAGCTTCTCTGACATGTCGACTTTTGTAATGAAGGAAGACACGACCATCGTGCTCGATATTGCCAACGAGAAGCAGAGCAAAATCGGCCTGATTGCAGGTAATGTCTGGGTTAACCTCAAGAAGATGGCCACCGACGGCTCGCTTGAAGTCGAAATGAGCCAGGCGGTCGCCGGTCTCAAAGGCACCAACATCACCTGCTCGTCCAGTCGCGGCGAAGACCGCATTCAGGTTCTGCGCGGTATAGCAAGCGTTCTGATAAGAGAAACCCAGGAACGCCTGACAGTGAGCGAGGGCGAAGAGCTCGTAGTCAAGACGGGCGGCAAAACAGAAAAGATCGAGATCGATGTCACAGCCGAACAGAAAAAGTGGGAAGAAGATCTTTCACGTATGGGTGACGCTATTGAGATGAACGAAATTCCAGAGATGCTCAAGAGCATCCTTGATTCGGAAACCTCTGAATTTACCCGCATAAATGAGGCTTTTATGCGCCTGATGGCTATGACCACAGTTGAAGAGGCCGATGCCATGGAACTGCAGAAAGACGCGGAGCGTTTTATCGGAGTGGTTCTTGAAGATAACCTGATTCTGGCGTCTATGCGCAAAAAGGTTACCTCAGCCATGCAGACGCCAGGGTTGGCAGCCGCAGATGCCGTGCGCATGGCCACGCTCATGCGTGAAATTGCAGATGTTCTGGCGCGTGTGCAGTCTTACCAGAATCAGGCCGCCAAAATAGTGCGTTACCAGTTCAAACTTTCGGCTGTGGTGAATGAAGAGGTTCAGGCTGAAATAGAGCTGGTCAGAACCGAGCTGGCGCAGGTTGTATCAGAGGTAGATGCTATCAGGGCAGTGCTTTCGGCCAGTCCGAACGGACAGGCTCAGGACTGGTTCATGGAATCGGTTGAAGTCTGCGCCATGACGCTCTCGTCACTCGAACAGCTGGCTGAGAAAGTCTCTGCAATTCTCGCTGAGAATCCGACAAGCGTTGAAGCGCAGGCCCTGACCAAGATGATTGCTGACCAGCAGGTAACTATCAGCACTATGATGCGGTCTCTGGCTGTCGTCGAGGTTGATTCTGCTACCATAACCGAGCTGTCGCAGATAGATGACACCATGTCAGATCAGCTGGTTGTATTACAAAACGAAATCAGCGCCTATAACGGTTTGTCAGACGCCACCGTATCAGTAAAAGAAACCCGTTTCGTTTCATCAGTCAAGATCATGAGCAACTTCGCCAAGGTCCGACGGCAATACACAAATGCCCAGCGTCTTTATGAGACAACTGCCAAGGCTACCAGTGCTTCAAAATACCGCACTGCCGAAATGGAAGAGGTTGAAAGCACTTACAGCCGAATCACCGACAACTTTCAACAGCTGGGTATAGTAGCTGAGGAACTCGAGCTTAATATTCGCGATCTTGAAAGTCAGCTGAGCACTTACCTTAAATAGGTATCAGTTAAGTTTTTCGAATCAGGTCTGCCCTGTCTGATCAGGGCAGGCTTTTTTTGCGGTTAAAATACCGGCGAAACCTCATCTGTGCCGGTACATTTTTCTTGACCATACTGACAGGGTATGGTAACAACAAATGTTTAAGCAGCACTCTATATAGCCGAAAAAGATGTTTTTTGAGGAGTTTTGGATTTATGAAGCGGATTGGTCTGTTGTTGTTATTGTTGACCTTCGTTTTTTCCCTTTCGCCCGGTTTTGCCGAGAACGGCAGTTCCATCGTCAAGTTTGGCGACCTGCACGGCGAAGTCAACGTGCGCCCCAATGACGAAGATGATGATGCCTATATTTTTGCCGAACTTTCGACACCGCTGCATCATAACGATCGCATTAAAACTCTGACCCGGTCAGGAGCTATTCTCAGCTTCTCCGACATGTCAACCTTCGTCATGAAGGAAGATACCACTATCGTTCTCGATATCGCGAATGAGCGCGAGAGCAAGATTGGTCTCGTGGCCGGCAATGTCTGGGTCAACCTGAAAAAGATGGTTGCCGACGGCTCGATGCAAGTCGAAATGAGCCAGGCCGTCGCCGGTATCAAAGGCACCAACATTACCTGCTCGAGCAATCCGGCCGGCCAGGAAGATCGCGTGAAGGTTCTGCGCGGCCGCGCCCGTGTTCGCGTCAGGGCTACCAATGTGGAATTCGACGTCGAAGAAGGCGAAGAAATCGTCATCAAACCAAATACAGAGCCGGAAACTCAGAAGATCGACATTGAAGCCGAACAGAAAACCTGGGAAGAAGATCTTTCGCGTCTTGGCGAATCTCTTGATATCGACGACCTGCCTGAAATTCTCAGAAACATCAACGAATCCTCTTCGGCCGAATTCGGCAGACTGAACGAGACCTTTCAGGCTCTGATGGGCATGGAAAAGGTCGAACTTGCCGATGCGGTTGCGCTGAGAACTTCAGCCGAGCGCTTTGTCGGCGTTATCCTCGAAAATATTCTCGTTCTCAACAATTCGCGCCGCCGCGTCGACGTAGCTATTGGAGCAGAAGGGCTTACTGACGAGCAGAGAGCGCAGCTCAACTCATTGACAAGAGAAATTGCCACTGCGTTAGCCAGTCAGCAGACCTATCAGACAGAAGCCGCACGCATGATGCGCTATCAGTTCCGTACTTCTGCTGTCAGCCAGGAATTTCAGGCCGAACTGGAAATGATCCGCACTGAACTGGCGCAGGTCGTCGGCGATCTTGATTCGATTCGCGCCATTCTTTCTGGTAACATCAGCGGTCAGACTCAGGACTGGTTCACCCAGTCGGCCGATGAGTGCAATCAGGCTCAGATAAATCTTTCTGACCTTGCCCAGAGAGTCTCTTCGATTCTCGCTGAAGAGCCGACGAATCCTGAAGCTCAGGCGCTTCTGAAGTCTATCGCCAATCAGCAGGCCACTATTCCGGCCATGCTCAAGTCGCTGACTGTCGTAGAAGTTGACACCTCTACCATCACGGAAATGCAGCAGATTGAATTTGAAATATCAGAGGCGATCGTAACGCTCGAGCGGGGTATTCGTGATTACAACAGCATCTCGGCCAGCCCGATGCCGGCAGCGATCTCAAGATCGACTATTGTCGAGCAGGAAGCCCGCCTGAAGGCTTCGATTGCTATCATGAGCAATTTCGCCAATGCCAGAAGGCTTTATCAGAAAGCGCAGCGCAAATACGATTCGACCATGCGTTCTACCGCCGGTTCAGGCGTAAGAACCGGTGAACAGGAAGAGATGGACTCGCTGTGGATGAACATCAGCGACCGTTTTCAGCAGCTTGGGGTTGTTGCGGATGAATTGCAGCAGCACATTCAGGAACTTGAAGACGATTTGAACTACATGCTTAACCGATAGGCCACCCGGAGGAAATAATATGAAAAAATACACTGTTGCAATGATTGTTCTCGCAATAACAGTTCTGGGCAGCCCATTGTTTGCCCTTTCCGCGGCGAGCGAGCGTGCCCTTGACGCTTTTCGCCGCTATGAGCCGGATTTTGCCAATTCGCTGCGCCGTCTCGAAGAACTAGACCGCCGCATGGAAAATCTTGGCATCGAGCCCGACAGCAACCGCGGTATCGAAATCAAAGACGAGGCAGAGGAAACTCTTAATCGTGTGCAGCGCCGCTACGACCTGATGGAAGACCTTTTTACCAGCGTTTCGGCTGATTATCCGGCTGACCGCACCCAGCTGTTCGACGGTTTTTCGCGCATCGACGATCTTTATCGCAGCGTGCGCGATGCTTATCTGCAGAAGTTCCTTTATCGCGGTCAGAAACAGCCGACAGCCAAAGAAGCGGCCCCTGCCACAAGTGAGCCGGCCAAAGACTCTGCTGACAGTGAAGCGCCGGCCGCTACGACTCCTGCTGCGTCACCTGCGGCTTCGACTACTGTAGCAGAAGAAGACAAAAGAGTTGATATAAGCGGCGTTCTCAAGCTTGACTTCAGAAACCGCAACGAAGTCTACCGCACTCAGACCAACGCCGTTCCTAATGTGAATACCGAAGAGGCGCTGCCGAACAATCTCAGACAGGGCCGCCTGTCGCTGACCTTCAAGTTTGACGAAAATCGTCAGCTGTTTGCCGAAGAACGCTTTCTCAAGCGCGAACGCAATGAACCGGTTCACGAAAACTATTTTACCCTGTCATACATGCACAAGGTAGATCAGGACCACGTCTGGACCCTCAAAAACACTCTGCAGCATGCCTGGTATCCTGAAAACGGCGTCAAGGACTATCGCAACAACCTGATCGAGGGTTTCTACAACGAACGCTGGACCAAACGCGAAAGACTGGCCAATATCGGTTACCAGACCCGCGTTTATCCGCAATATGCCCGCTCTGATTTCCATCAGTTCAATGTCAGCGATCAGGAAACCTGGTTCAAGGGCTTTGGCACAGTCTTCGCCGAACTCAAGGGAAACTGGCGCCGCTACCGCAACGTCGACGATCTTGACTACGATAACTTCAATCTCTATACCGAGTATAACCGCAGTTACGCCGGTAACAAGTCTGAACTGGCGCTTTCCAATACCTTCGATCGCCGCAGTTACGACCAGGAAGCTGTTAACCTATACAGAACCAGTTATTACGACAACTATTTCAGGGTTAATTACGATCTGCCGGTTCACGACAGCCTTTCTTATGGCTTCGAAGGCCAGCATCAGAAACGCAATTACGGTTCTGACGACTTGCGTGGTTATTCAGAAATGAACCTGTTCAGTGCCGCCCGCTTCAAGATCGACAAAGACACCCGCGCTCAGGCTGATTACCGGTATGTCTTCAATGACGAAAACACGAAGATCCGTGCCCATAAAAATCACAAGCTGCATGGAATGTGGCAGAAGAGCTACAGCAAAGACTTCAAGGTGCGCCTCGATGACACCTACCACGCACGCTCTTCAGTTGTTGGTGAAACCATGGATTTCCGCGAAAACATGTTTACTGCCAAGCTGTCATGGCGCCTCAAGAGTAAGATCGATCTGACCTGGAACAACGAATATCTGACACGCTATTACGAAGAAACCTTCTATCGCGATTTCAGATACTTCCTCAGCGGTCTGAATTTTTCCTATGCCAAGCCAGGGACCTACGACTGGAAAGTCGATCAGAGCTGGCGTAAGTTCGCATTCCGCAATGGCAATAACGTGAATACCGGCTGGGAAGCCGAAGCACAGCCGCTCACCCAGCTACAGTACAATTACATCATCAATGCTGATCTCAAACTCCGGCTGCGGGCTTCATGGGAAAAGACCTACTATCGCTCGTTCGATTCTCTCTCTCAGGAACTCCTCTGGGATTTCGCCAGACCGATGACCGTAACCGAATTTTTCGGCGGCCTCGAGTACACTTTCTGAGCCGGCCTAACAGGAAATTAGAGGTATAAGATCATGAATAAATTGAGAGTCCTGTCAGTCCTTGTTGTGTTGGCTATTACCCTTGTCGCAGCCGGTTGCGGCGGCGGCAGTGCCAGGTCGGTTGAAATCGATAAAGATGTTGTCGGTATCACCTCTACCCTGAATAATTTCATCGCGGCCGCCCGCAGTGGCGATCAGGCTGTATTGCAGTCTCTGCTGGCCTCTCCGGGTGAATATTCTCTGATAGTAGAAGATTTTGGCGTAGACATCAATAATCCGAACGATAACGCAACCTATACCTTCTATGTGAATCCTGACCTTATTTCACAGCCATCGGTTGATTCTGCGCATGTTTATGCTTACTACATTCAATACAGTGGTGATCCTCTCTGGCTGTATTTCAAAATGGCGCGCGAAGACGGCCGTTGGATAATCGAGAAGATGCTCAACGAGGCGCCAAAGTCCGGCGGTTACGTGCAGCCTGTTGAACCAGTAATTCCTACGCCTATTCCTCCTACGCCTATTCCTCCTACGCCTATTCCTCCTGAGCCAACTCCTCCGCCAGCGCCACCAGCTCCGCCTGAGCTACCCAGCAGTTTTGTCACTGCCCTTTTCAACCCTTTCAGCAGCGATATAACGAAAATTTACTCTATTGAAGACGAAGCTGGCAATGCTTCTACCACGCGATTGGTTACCCATTTCAGTACTGAGTTTACTGAAGGAGATATCACTTATTATCAACTCTATGAAACATTAGAAGAGCCTGACGGCGCAGGTTACGAAGGGTTTGTCCCCGTGGCAGCTGCGTCAGCCAGAAACTTGATTGGCAACATTGGTGACAGCATCAAGCGCAATCTGCGCGACAGTCGTTTTAGCCTGCGGGCTCAGGCTGAGACTGAAGTTTATGTTTATTATGGGATCGACTCCGCTGGCGCATTGTGGCTGAAAATGGCTGATAGCAGCGGAATGATGGTATTCAACAATGGAGAACCGTTAAAATTGTTCGAACCATCTCATGCTTATGGTGAAACACGTGTAATTCCATATTCTATTACTTACGATGGCATCTATACTGACAACTGGACAATGACCATACAAATCGGGGAGCTGGATTACTCATTTGTAACACCTCTACAGACTTATCCCGTCGTACCGGTTACCTATACTGATGTTTATGATGAAACCGGCGACGGCGCAAAGTGGATCGAGTATCTGGCTTCAGAAATTGGCGAAGTAGGATACGATAATTTTGATACGCTTACCTCAACCACTGCATCTGAGACAAATCGCCTG
>CAZMWO010000080.1:0-10838 GCA_964569565.1 uncultured bacterium
CCTTTTGCTCGAGGAATGCGACCCGACTTCGCGCATGCACAAAGACCTCGAAACGATCGCAACCCAGGCCAGCCGTTGCAAGACGATTCTCTCGGGTCTGCTCAACTTTGCGCGCAAGAATCAGGTTAACAAGATCGAGGTGCGACTCGGGCAATTTGTCGAGACAGTTAGAAAGAGCCTGATCATGCCGCGCAGTGTTAACTTCAAGGTTTCCTGCCCGCATCCGGACGATGAAATATCGCTCGACGAAGGCCAGATGACGCAGGTTTTCGTCAATCTGCTCAACAATTCTATCGATGCTGTGAAGTCTCAGGGAGAAATCGAGTTCAGCGCCGAGGTCGTCGCAGATTCGGTTGTATTCAAAGTCACTGATAATGGCACCGGTATCGGCGAGGACAGTCAGAAAAGGCTGTTCGAGCCGTTTTTCTCGACCAAGGAAATGGGCAAGGGAACAGGTCTCGGACTTGCCATCTGTTATGGTATCATCAAGATGCACAGCGGTTCGATTCGGGTCGAGACCAACGCTGACCCTGCGAAGGGGCCGACTTTCACGCGATTCATCATCAAGCTGCCGGTTTAGTCTGCCAGCAGGGTTACGGAGAAGCAAATGAGCAAAAAGGTTCTGATCATCGATGACGACATAGATTTTCTTACGGCTTACGGAGCACTGTTCAGAAGCAGGGGCTGTGACGTTCATACTGCCATCAACACGACAGAAGGCCGCAGCGAAATCGACAGCTTCGAACCTGATCTGATAATTCTCGACGTCATGATGGAACGCGCCGACGAAGGCTTTGAGTTTGCTCAGCAGCTTCTCGACGAGAAAATCAGGATTCCGGTGATCATCACTTCTTCGATTGCGCGGGCCGGGCAGGAACTGTTCGATATCGATATTCCCAACGTCCGTGCGGTCATGCAGAAACCCGTTGATTTTGCCGAGTTGACCACCCTTGCCGACAAGATTTTTGCAGGTCAGAAGTCATGAGCGATCAGAAGTATACCGATCAACAGCTGCAGCAGGCGCTGACTTACATCGAAATTTTCGACAAGGCCGGTGAGATTGACTGCGGCGGCTGTGGCTACAAAACCTGCCGAGAATTCGCGGCGGCCATGCTCGACGGCATCGCCAGGCCGACGATGTGCGTTGAGCTGTCAAAGAAGATCATCGAAAAACTTAAAAAGCGCGACCGTGAACTGCGCGAAACCCTGTTCTTTCAGCAGGAACTGCTCGATTCGATCGCCGTACCGATTTTTCATGAAGATAAAAACGGTCTGCTGGCCGGCTGTAATCGAGAATTTGAAGAATTTGTCGGCAAAAAACTCTCGACCATCAAAGGCAAAAGCATCGATCAGAGTTTCGAAGACAAAGATTTTGACAAAATTAACGCTCAGATCAACCACAGTCTCATCAAAAGCGGCGGTCGCCAGATTGTTGAGACGCGTTTTGCCATTCCTGGCCGCGAAGAGCAGGTGGTTGAACTGCACAAAGCTGTTTTGACCGATCGCGCCGGTGAAATATCGGGGTTCGTCTGTGCAATTTTCGATATTACCGAGCGGGTCAGGCGCAACGAAGAACTGGTAATGGCCAGAGAAACCGCAGAACTCTCGGTATCGCTGTTGCAGAAAGTGCCGTCGGGCTTTGTCATTGTTGATGAAAAACTCAAGATTCGCGAAGCCAACCGCGCTTTTGCCGCACTCATGGGCGAAGAGATCGTCGAACTGTTCGACGCACATGGCCTGCGTAACGCTGACCTGCGAGCGCTTTTTCCCTCGCACCAGCTGTTTGCGACCTTCATTCAGAGCGGCGAAGAAACCTACAGCCGCGATGTGGAATGGAGCGGGCGCAAGATCAAACTGGCGCTTTATGCGATCGAGCGCGGCAAGACCGCCGGCGCCATTCTGCTCGATCTCGCAGCGCCCGATGTAAAAAAGGAAGAAGTCAGGCTGCGCGCCGAAAAGGTAATTCGCGAAAATCTCGAAACTGTACAGAAGATCGCCAATCTGCTCGGTGAGAATGCTTCGCGCACTGAAAACGCCTTGAGTTCAGTTATCAAGCTGTTCTCAGAAGATGAGTAGTATTATGCCGTTTCGCTGTGTTGAAATAGGGCATCATCAGAAAGCCAAGGCCGGTGAGCATTCATACGGCGACGTAATTCTCAAGCGCTTTATCCGCGAAGAAAGTCGGCGTATAGTGGTGCTGTCAGACGGCATGGGCAGCGGCATCAAGGCCAACGTGCTGGCCAGTCTGACCGCATCGATGGCGCTGAACTTCGTCTGCGAGCACAAGTCGATTGCCGAGGCGTTCGAACTGATCTTCAACATTCTGCCCGAATGCAGTGTACGCAAGATGGGCTACGCAACTTTTACCATTATCGACATGATTGGCGACGACAAGGTTAATCTGATAACTTACGACAATCCGCTGCCTTTCGTGCTGCGCCAAAGCGAAGTGGTCGAGCTTGACTGGCAGAGCGTCGAACTGACCTCAACACGCTATGCCGGAAAAGCAGTTGCCAGCGCCAGTTTTGAGCCTTCTCTCGGCGATCGTCTTTTCGCTTTTTCTGATGGAATCAGCCAGTCAGGGCTTGGCAGAACCAGTGAATGGGGCCGCGCCGGAGCTGTTGCCTATACCCAGAAGGCTTTGCGCGAATTTCCTGGCATCGCGGCACGCGATCTCTCTGAAAAGATCGTCAACAAAGCCGAGCTGAACGACAAAAGTGGGCTCAAAGATGACGCCAGTCATATCACCATACATTTTCGTGAGCCGCGCCGACTGATTATCGCAACTGGCGCCCCTGCCAGACATGAGCGTGATTTTGCCTTCGCCCGGCGCTTCGGCGATGCCACCGGCAGCAAGGTTATTGCCGGAGGCACAACGTCTGAACTGATCGCACGCGAGCTTGAGCTGGAGTTTTCAAACACGATGCTCAGCCTCAACGACGGTCTGCCGCCGATCAGCCAGCTTGCCGGTGTCGATCTTGTCAGCGAAGGCGTCATGACGCTGTCACGTGTCGAAAAACTCCTGCGTACTGACGAAACCACCTGGCGCAGCCATGATGGCGTCGCCGAACGAATGACCAGGTTGATTCTCAATGCTGATCTGATCGAGTTTCTGGTTGGCACTGCCTCGAACGAGTCGCATTTCGATCTCGAATACAAGCTGCGCGTGCAGCTGGTAAAGGACATTGCCGAGCTTATCGAAGCCCGCCACCTCAAAAAAGTCGTCCTCGAATATTTTTAGGGCAGAAGAAAACAGCCGAAGAGAGTTATCCGCAGATTGCGCAGATGGGCTCCGATTTAAGTCAGGGTAAGCAGGCCGCAGTATGTATGATTTGCTGATGGGAAGAGGCCTTTGTGCTATGCATAGTTTGAGCTTAGGAAATAATTGCAGATTCGCGCAGATTATCAGTAAGGGCCCTGCCGAAAGCCCGATTTCCATGATATTCTAATAAAAAATCATAAATTCGCTCAGATAAAAAACCCGCAGGTGCGCAGCACCTGCGGGCTTTTATACGGGGTTCAGTTTTTGATGAGGGCTTCGAAGTCGCTGCGGAACTTGGTGAGCATGGTCTTGACCGGAATGCTGTAAGCTTCGCCGACCGGGCAGAGAGTCAGGCCGGGCACGGTGTTAACGATGCGCAGGGCGGTGTCGAGATCCTGGCGGGTGCCTTTTTTGCTGACGATACGCTTGAGGGCCTGCTTGAGGGTGCTTGAACCCTGTTTGCAGGGCGTGCATTTGCCGCATGATTCGTGCGCGTAGAATTCGATTGTGCGCAGACAGAGCTCAGGAATCGAAAATTCATCGTTGATGACCATGATGCCGCCTGAACCAATCGCGGTGCCATATTTGATGCATGAATCGAAATCCATTTTGAGGCCCTTGAGTTCTTCAGCCGTCAGTATCGGAACCGAAAGTCCGCCGACGATAGCGGCTTTGAGCTTGCCTTTGACCCCGCCGGCAGCCTTCATCAGGTCGTCAAAGTCTATTCCCATCGGGTATTCATAAGTGCCTGGCTTGTTAACGCAGCCGCTGATGCCGAAGATTCTGAAGCCGAAGTTGTTTTCGGTTCCGAATTTTTTGAATTCGTCGGCGCCTTTTTCGATTATGAAAGGCACGCTGGCAAGGGTTTCGACGTTGTTGACGATAGTCGGGCAGCCATAAAGGCCTTCGACTGCCGGGAACGGCGGCTTGATGCGGGGCTGGCCGCGTTTGCCTTCGATCGACTCGATCAGGGCCGTTTCTTCGCCGCAGACGTAGGAGCCGGCGCCGCGATGAACTATTATATCGATGTCGCCGAGCTGTTTGTCGGCTTTTGCTTCTTCGATGGCTTTGTCGAGAATGTCGGCGATCCAGGAGAATTCACCGCGGATATAGATGAACGCCAGTTTGCAGCCGAGCGCGAGGGCCGAGATGGTAATGCCTTCGACGAGCAGATGCGGGTCGTATTCCATGATCTGGCGGTCTTTAAAGGTGCCGGGTTCGCCTTCGTCGGCGTTGCAGACCAGATAGATCGGTTTGCCGGTGTTTTTGGCGAGAAAGCCCCATTTAACACCAGTCGGGAAACCGGCGCCGCCGCGGCCCCTGATTGCAGAAATCTTGACTTCGTTGATAATGTCAGCCGGGGCTATTCCGCGGGCTTTGGCGAGAGCTTTATAGCCGCCGTTCTTTTTGTAGACTGCGATCGAAGTCGAGTTGGCTACGCCTCGGTTCTTGAGCAGAACATTGCAGACCGTAGCGTAGTTGTAATCGTTTTCGCGCGGTGGCATTACACCCTTTTTGAGCGATGCGATGAGCTTATCGACCTTTTCTACGGTCATATTTTCGTAATAGGTCTCGTTAACCTGTATTACCGGGCAGGTGCCGCATGAACCCAGACACTCGACCTCATTAAGCGTGAAAAGGCCATCTTTGCTGGTTTCGCCCGGCTTGATGCCGAGAGTTTTTTCGACATGCTTGAGAATATCGCGGGCGCCCATAAGGGTTGCCGGGATATTGGTATCGACCTGTACGTGATACTTTCCCACCGGTTTTTTGTTGTACATTGTATAGAAAGTCGCTACGCCATAGGCTTTGGCATTGGTGACGCCAATTATTTTCGCGACTTCATGCAGCAGTTCTTCAGTCAGATTATTTTTGTTCGACTGCTGGGCGAGGGTGAGAGCGGGCATGAGAGCCGATTCACGGCGGGGATATCTTGCTGCGAGCTTTTCGATGCGTTCGCGCAATTCGTTAGTGATCATCGAGTTCGTCTTCCTTTCATTCTGTAAACTGCTCAAGAAAAGAACGGCGTAATCCTGTCATCGCGCGGCATCTGCATGATGCCTGGCGACCTCACAGAAATCCAGTTATCAGCCGCCGGAGGTCTGGGCGAACGCGGTATTGGAATAAAGGTATTCCATTTTCTCTTTGTGCTTAAGCTCTTCAGAAGCCATTTTAAGCAGCATGTTTTTTATTTCGGGGTCAGAATGCATGCCAGCCAGTTCGGTATAGAACTGGTTCGATCTCTTCTCGCGATGCGCGGCAATCAGGTAAATGTCGGTGCTGGTGAGCGGTTTGTCGGGATCGACTTCGTCGAGATGCTCGGCGATCTTATAATCGATCGGAGTCGCCATTGACAGCTCAGTGCTGCCTTTTTTGCCGTTTTTATAATCGACGAGAAAACGGCGATGCTTTTTTTCTTCTTCAGCGATGAAGTTGAGAGTATCTTTGGCTTCCTTGTTATCAGCGCGTTCGATCAGGTCGAGGTAAAAAAAATAAGCGCTTTCTTCTCTGGCGATAGCGGTATCGAGAATTTCCGACAAAGGTTTATTATTGCTCACGAGATGCTTCTCCTCTGTTAATGTCATGAGTGTGAAAAATTTCTTTAACTTCTGCTAAATTAGCATAGCCACCCGCCCATGGCAAGATAAAATCAAGTATCAATAAACCCAGATGGCGGGGTGGGGAGAAGGGGCGGTTTCGCCGATTGCTGCTGCGCTGGCATAACCTGCGTCGCGCAGTTCGGCGATTATTTCTGAGGCGCTTTCGGGGTTAACACACATCAGCAGACCGCCCGATGTTTGTGGATCATTGAGCAGCATTTTAAGCTCGTAGGGTAGATTTGGCGCAAATTCTACCGCAGCGCCGACGTAATCGAGATTGCGAAAGGCGCCGCCTGGAATGCAGCCACGTTCGACGAGTTTGCGAACACCCGGCAGCAGCGGTACTTTGCCGGCTTCGATTCGCAGCTGAAGTTTGCTGGCGTTGGCAATATTGAGCGCGTGTCCGAGCAGCCCGAAACCGGTGATGTCGGTGGCGGCGCGTACATTGTATTTTTGCATGATCTCGGCGCCGCGGCGGTTGAGCTGGCGCATGCTGTCGATGGCGGCCCGGTAATCGGCAGCTGCAGCCTCGCCGATGCGCTGCCCGGCGACGAGAACGCCGGTGCCCAGGGGTTTGCTGAGAATCAGCGTTTTGCCCGGCTCTGCCTGATGGTTGGCGATGATGCGATCGGGGTGTACAACGCCGGTTACCGCCAGGCCATACTTAGGCGGATAATCAGCAATTGTGTGGCCGCCGGCGATGACGCCACCGGCTTCCTGCACCTTGTTCTGACCGCCGGCGAGTATCTCGCCGAGTGCCTCGAGTGGCACACCGTCAGCCGGAAACATCACCAGATTCATCGCCGTCAGCACCCGTCCGCCCATGGCAAAGACATCGCTGAGTGCGTTGGTGGCTGCAATCTGCCCGAATTCATAAGGGTCAGAGCAGATCGGCGGAAAAAAATCGGTGGTTTCGATCAGTGCAATTTCGTCGGTAAGCTTGTAAACACCGGCATCATCGACGGTATCGAGCCCGACCAGCAGATTCGGGTTATCGATTCTGGGCAGCTTTTTAATCGCTTCGATCAGCAACCCGGCCGGCAGTTTGGCCGAACAACCGCCCTGTTCAACGGTGGTGAGCAGGTCAAAACAGCTTCCGGCAAATTTCTCAGCATGGATCTTGGCAGTGATATTCTTTTCAGACAGCATTTTTACCGCTTCTTCGCCCTTGCCGGCAGGTAGCGAGAGCGCCATGCCGCACTCGGGCGAAATGTCTTTGGGCACTGCAACTACGTTAACGCTGAAGCCGGCGGCCCGGCAGTATTCTTCGGCCTTTATCACGGCGCGTGTTGTTGTAAAGAGCAGCAGATCCGTTTTCATGCTGTGACCTTTCTGACCGCTTCGAGCAGGTATTCGAAGTCTTTTAGCTGATGGTAAGGCGAAAATGCAAAGCGCACTGTGCCGACCGGAAAAGTGCCAAGCTGGCGATGCGCCAGTGGCGCGCAATGCAGACCGATGCGGGTTTCGATGCCGAACTCCTGATAGAGCCTTTCGCCGAAAGCACCCGGCTCGAGATGGCTGCAGGCGACCGAGATAACCGGGCCCTGGCGCGCGCGGTCTTCTGCGGCAAATAGCGATAAACCGGGGATTTCGCGCAAGCCGTTCAGTAGCGCTGTCAGATCTGCCGGTCGATAATTGCATTCAGGCTTGTTCTCTATGGCGGCCAGCAGACCATGCAGGCCTGCCAGATTCGGAGTGCCGGCTTCGAAGCGGTCGGGCATGCTGACAGGCATTTCGTAGCTGTCAGAAGCGCTGCCGGTTCCGCCGTAAATCAGCGGTTCGATCAGCGCCGGGTCGCGCATAAAAAGGCCGCCGGTGCCGGTCGGGCCGAGCAGACTCTTGTGCCCGGTGAAAGCGACGAAATCGAGACCCCATTCATCGGCTTTAACCTGCGTATTGCCGAGAGACTGGCTGGTATCGACCAGTACCGGAACATTGCCGAGCAGCGCGCGCAGCTTTTCCAGCGGCTGAATTACGCCATTTACGTTACACTGATGGTTGACCACCGCGAGGTCGAAGCCAGATAAATCCTGTTTTGCGAGTTTTTCGAGGTCGATGCTGCCATCGCTGTGCGCCGGCATGGTTTCGAGCGCGATGCCATGCGTCTGTTGCATCATGAACAGCGGGCGCATGACGGCGTTGTGTTCGAGCGCAGAATGCAGAACTCGTTTGTGCTTCCAGGCGAAGCTTCTGATGACGGTGTTCAGCGCCATGGTGGCGCATGAAGTGAATACAATGTTTTCGGTGAGACTGGTGCCGATAACCTCAGAAATGCGGTCGCGCAGACGTTCGACAGTTCGCGAGGCCGAAAAGGCCCGAGGATAAGCCGACCGGCCGTATGAACCGCCACCTTCGTTGAGATAGGTGACGATCGCTTCGGCCACCTGTGGCGGTTTGGGAAACGAAGTGGCTGCGTTGTCGAAATATCTGGCCGTTGAAGTTTGCATCAGATCAAGGGTTGATCACATGACCGGCGGCAGCGAGAGTGCTGAGAATCTCGAACATGTTCGATACCACGCCAACCTTGCGTTTTTCCTTGAGAGAAAAATAGTCGAGGCAGGTGCCGCAGACCAGAATTTTGATGCCCTTTTTTTCGAGTTCGGCCAGAGCCGACAGCACCGGTGAATCCTCGCAGGCCAGCTGCACACCGCTGTTGTAAAATATCACCGCCGAAGGCTGCGGGTCGAGCGATGGCAGCGTGTTGATGCAGGCCTGGATGAGAATACGCCCGAGCTCTTCAGAGCCATGGCCCATTGCAGCGTTGGTTATGGCGACGACGGGCGGGCTTTTTTCTGCATACATCGGCGTGCAGGTCGGGCAGCTGTCGGCGCTGGCGGCAATTATTGCTTTCACTCGATAAATGCCGTTTTCTGTCGAGGTGCTTATCTGGGCGCCGTTGCCCTGCAGAAATCTGCTGACGTTTTCGCAGGCGATGTTGTTGTCCATAAGGACTTCGATAATGTCACCTGCGGCCGCTTCTGAAAGGGCCTGGCGGGCTAACATAACTGGTTTCGGGCATGCCATTCCGCGTGCATCTACTGTTTTTTCTGACATGGTGTATTCTCCTGTTGCGCAAAACTACCGCAAACGAGATGTCTGGTCAAGAATTTTGCCGGGCGACGGGAAGGGTGAAATGAAAGGTCGAGCCAACGCCAACTTGGCTGCTGACGCCGACCTGGCCGCCATGCCCGCTGATGATTTTTTTGACGATGGCCAGGCCGAGACCGGTCGATTTTTCGCCATCTGTCGGTTTAACGCTGGTTTTGCCGAATTCCTGAAAGAGTTTTTTGAGTTCCTCTGGCGGAATTCCCTGGCCCTGGTCGCTGACGCTGATTTTCACACCGCTGTCTACACTGATTGCGCGCAGGGTCACGGTTGTGTCTTTCGGCGAAAACTTCACCGCATTGCTGATCAGATTGTCGATTACCTGCGCGATGCGGCGCGAGTCAATTTCGACAGTCGGCAGATTTTCCGGTATTTCGCCGCTGACGGTAATGTTTTTGCTCTTTGCTGTCAGCTCATGATTGGCCAGCGTTTCTTTGAGAAAAGGCGTGAGTTCTGTCGGTTGCAGGTCGAGTTTGAGCTGGCCGGATTCGATTGCGCTGATGTCGAGCAGGTCGTTGATCAGGTTGAGCATGCGGGTGGTAATAGATTTTATGCGGCCGAGAATGAAATCTTTGCGATCCGTGTCAGTAACGGTGTCGGGGTCGGCGAGCAGGTCAGAATAACTCTGAACCGCTGCCAGCGGGCTGCGCAGGTCGTGCGCGGCGATGCCGAGAAATTTGTTTTTTGTATCATTGAGCTGGCGCAGGCGATCGAGAGTCTGCATTCTTGCAACCGCCAGCGAAAGATGTTCGGCGATTTCCTGAAAAGTCTCGACATGAGCGTCTGCATAAGCGCTTTTGCTGGTTTTTGAGAAGAACAAAACTCCAATCGGCCGGCCATCGGCGATGAGCGGGCAGGTCAGGCTGCTGCGCACGCCTTCTTTCACGATCAGGCCGGTAGAGTGACTGTCAGGTTTGTTGCGCAGATACTCTTCAAGATCGTTGATTATGCGCGGCTGGCCGGTTTCGATGATTTTCTGCAGCGTGCTGCCGGCTAGCTCAGACTGGTATCCTGAGCCAAGCAGCAGGGGCTTATATTCAGCCCGCGCCCAGACCGAGCGCACCATGGTCTGGTCGTCAGAGATTACCGCAACGCCGATACGATCGTATGGAACATGGTTTTTAAAGGCCTCGTAAAAATTATTGAAAACCTGTTCGAGGCTGTCGCCCCGGCTGATTCTGGCGGTAATTCTCAAAAGATCCTGATGAAACTGGCTCATGTCTCACTCTCCAATGGCTATTTGCGATCGCTCTATCGACGACACAGCAATACTACATGAACCCAGCCTCGAATTCAAATCGATTACGATTACCGCTTCGCTGATCACGAGCACCGCTTTGCTGAGCACGAGTAAAACAACTGGGTTCAGATCTTTTGTTCTTCTGGTACCTTTTACCTTGACTTGTGGAGATCGGGCACCAGGGCGCGTTCTAGTCTTTTGAGGTCGATGCTTTGCATGCGCTGGCGCAGTTCTTCGCTTTCGAGAAAATTGCGCAGGGCGGGGTGGTTGACCAGGCCCTGAAAATCACGGCTTTCGATAAGCTTTTGTATGCTTTCGTCTTCCTGCAGGGCGACCAGTTCGGGCATTTCCGCCAGCGGCAGCAGAATTTCCTGTAATGCTGCTTTATCGACCTTTTCGGGTTTAAAATTTTGCGTGATTTTTTGAACCGACTTGACCATCTGCACAGTCTGGGCAGCTTCTTCCGGCATGATCGGCGCCAGCATATTTTCGACCGGACCGGTGAACTGAGCCAGCTGCGGGAAATATTCTGAAATTCTCGAGCCTGGCAGCAATGAAAGGGTGAAAATCAGCACCCACGCCAGGATTATTCCCTCGAATCCGCCGAGCAGGCCGCCCAGCAATTTCTCTG
>CAZMWO010000081.1:0-10817 GCA_964569565.1 uncultured bacterium
GGCCATGCCTTTGAATACATCTTCGAGTTTGCCAATTACAGCTTCGCCGCGTTCATTGAACGGAACTATATTTAGGCCGGTCAAACGACGAAAGCGACTCAGAAAACTTTTCAGGTTTTCACGGTCGCAGATTTCCTCGAGATAGATTTTCTTGACCATTTTGCGATAACTTTCTTTGTACTCAATACATGCAGTAATTAACGGTCACAGAAATATAGTCTGCCAAGCTGATTATCAGCCGATTTCAATTACTGAATTCTTGCCGTCGTATTTGTTTTCTACTGATATATTTCGCTTCGGGTCGAGAATCCAGTCAGTGTCGTTGATAACGAACTGGTATTCATGCTTGCCGGGCTTGAGTGTAATGCGGGTTTTCCAGCTGCCGTTCTCAAGAGTCATCGGGTTGGCATCCTTGTTCCAGTCATTGAAAGTGCCGACGATGGAAACTTTGGTTGCTGTAGCGTGCTCAAGAGTGAATTCTTTTTCCACACCGGCTGCATTGCTGCCCGTTCCGGTTTTGTTTTCCTTTTCAGCTTCTTCTTCCCACATTTCCTCTTCTTCAAAACTGTGTTCACGACCGATAATGTAGCCAATGCCGAAAACGCTGGCCATTACAAACAGTTTCCAGACAAATCTTAAAAATCGCATTTCATGACCTCCTATGCTTTTTCGCTATTTATAACCTGAAGTGTGGCATACTGCAAGAGTAATGTTTTGGTTCCGTGTTTTTCGAATCTAACCGTTACCCGAAAATCCGCCAGAGTAGCGCCGAGTATTTCTTCGACCCGCCCTGCTCCGAAAATTTTGTGCGTAACCATTACGCCCTGTTTTAAATTTACCATGGTTCCGGCTGTCGTGCCAGAAGAATCGTTCTGACTGCCGGCAGAATTTCTTTCTGATGACCATTTTGCTGTAATATGGGAAGTTGCCGACACCGGTTTACTGCGTATGGCGCCAGGAATCGCGTTGCCCTGTTCGCGTGCCCGGGCAGTCGTCGATGAGCTGCCGGCGCGGCCAGCAAACAGATGCGAGGGCACTTCGGTAACGAAGCGCGAAACCGGGTTGAAACTTTTGTTGCCGAATATCATTCGTTGACTGGCAGCTGTCAACAGCAGATGTTCGCGCGCCCTGGTCATTCCCACATAGGCGAGACGGCGCTCTTCTTCAAGCTGTTCTGGCTCATCCTTCGACGAATGATGCGGAAAAATCCCTTCTTCCATACCGACCAGAAAAACCACTTTGAACTCAAGACCCTTGGCGTTGTGCAGGGTCATCAGATGCACTTTCTGCTGGCTCTGGTCAAGGTCGTCAACAGCAGCATGCAGGGCGGTATCGGCCAGATAATCGTGCAGCTTGAGTTCGCGGTTGTCTTCTTCCTGGTAACGGATGTCGGAGACAATTGCCTGAACGTTCTGCGAGCGCTCTTCTGCAGTCTCAGGGTCGTCGTTTTTGAGGTAGCCGATGTATTCGATGTCGTCGATAATCTTGTGACAAAGCTGCGAAACGCTCAAAGATTCGGCTGCTTCGGTAAAATCGGCGATCAGCCTGCAGAAACTGGCGACTTTGCTTTTGGGATTCATTTTGCTTTCGGCTACGACGTTTTCCCACAGGGTGCCGGTGCCGGCGGCAGCCAGTTTATCGATGCTGGTCTGGCCGATGCCGCGTTTCGGAGTATTGATGATGCGCTCCAGCGCAATGCTGTCGTTTGGATTGTCGATAAAGCGAAGGTAGGCGAGGATATCTTTAACTTCACGACGATCGAAAAACTTGGTGCCGCCGGTCATATCGTAAGCGATTCCGGCTTTTTTGAAAACCTGCTCGAATGGCCGGCTCTGGCTGTTCATGCGAAAAAGCAGCGCCATTTCACCGAGCTCGATGCCTTTGTTGTCGAACTGCCTGATCTGGCGCGCCACCAGTTCTGCTTCTTCGCGGTCGTCTGAGGTCCGGTAAAAACTGATCAGTTCTCCGCCGGATTTGTCGGTCCAGAGTCTTTTCGGGTGGGCGCTTTTGTTTCTGGCAATTACAGCCCCGGCTGCATCGAGAATAACCTGGGTCGAGCGGTAATTCTGCTCGAGTTTGACGATGCGCGCGCCGGCGAAATCCTTGGCAAAGTCCTGAATGTTGCGGATAGTGGCACCGCGCCAGCTGTAGATCGACTGGTCTTCGTCGCCGACCACGCAGAGATTACGAGATTCAGAAGATATCAGCGATATCAAACGATACTGTGCATGGTTGGTATCCTGGTATTCATCGACAAGAAAATACTTATACTGGCCCTGCAGGCGGGTAAGCAGGTCGGGATTGTCTCTGAGCATGTAGTATGCCTTGAAGATCAGGTCGTCGAAATCCACCGCCTGATTGATGTGCAGCTGCGCCTGATAGGAAGCGTAAAGCTTCTGGGTGGTCGCTGACGCCGGGCCCGGCCCGGCCAGCTGCTGGTAGTCTTCGGGTTTTACCAGTTCGTTCTTTGCCTGCGAAATGAAGCCCAGTACGGCCTTGGGCGAGAAACGCTTCGGGTCAACCTTATGTTCTTTAAGAACGTTTTTTATCAGCTTCTCGCTGTCTGACTCGTCATAAATGGTAAAGCCGTCGGCAAAACCGGCATACTTGTGCCAGCGCCGCAGCAGCTGGCAACAGAACGAGTGAAAGGTCGTCAGGGTAACCCGGTGCGCACCGGCCACCATGTCTTGTACACGCTCGCGCATCTCGCGCGCCGCTTTGTTGGTGAAGGTTACTGCCAGAATAGAACCGGGGTCAATCTGACAATGTTCGATCAGATAAGCGATACGAACCGTCAGCATTCTGGTTTTGCCTGACCCGGCCCCGGCTATTACCAGGAGCGGGCCTTCGGTTGTCTTTACAGCTTCGAGCTGAGGTTCGTTGAGCTGGCCAAGGGTTGCTGCAATCGGGTCGAACAAGATCAGTCTCCGGTCAGCCGGCTGAGAGGCTGGTAGCACATGACTACCCAGTTGCCGGCAATGAAATTATGCAGATCACGCACCTGCAGGTTGTAAAGCGGACCTTTGTATTCTTCAATATCGACTGCAGCGACAGTATCTTCGTCGATAGTGCCGTTGCGACCGATCACCGGCACCAGCATGCCGGGCTTGATGTGCGAAGCCGGCAGAATATAGAAGGGTGCTTTGCGGGTCAGCTGTATTTTCTTTACTACTTCAAGATTATCGAGATGCGAAAGGGTTTTGACGAAAAGTTCGGCTTCTTCAAGATCATCACGCGTAATCTCAAGAAACCAGAGGCCATGTTTGCCCTGCTTGCGCTTGAATTGTCGATGTTCGGCGCGATTACTGTCGGTAACCCCTGAAATTTGTATCAGGTGCGAAAAGCGCCTGGCAGTGCCCTTTTCTGAGCCTCCGAAAATCACGAACTGGATAGCGTTGCTGGCCGGATCTTTGCTGTTGGAAAGCCGCATGGTAATGTGCGGGTGCTCGATGAACATGTGCCAGTCGCGCAGCAGTTCGTGCGCGCGCGATGGCGTGTCGATGCTGTTGAACATTTCGCGCGTCATTTCTTCGGAAAACTCCGAATCAGGCTGCCGGGCCGAAAACGGAATGTCGGGCAACCCATATTTGAATACACTGTGCTTGAGCATAAAATGTGAGGCCGGCAGATTTGCTGTCGTTTCGATTATCCAGATGCGGTCGATGATTTCCTGCTGATTGAACAGATCTTGTCTGAGACTGTTCATTGCCAGAAGATCGCGCATCAGATCGGTTGACAGACCTATTCTGAAGCCGAGGGAAGACCTCTCGTGCAGATACAAAGTATACTGCCTGACTACAGGGTTGATGCGACCAAAGCAGAGCTGGTCGGGCGTGCAGCGCAAAACGGCGCCGCGCCCGGTTACCATTTTCAGCAGGGTAGTACGTTGTTCGTAGTTGACGTAGACATCGCGAACTCTCGTTGCGCTGATCTCAGACCAGCCGGAAGCACCTGAAATGCCCTGTTCTTCCCTGATTTCGGTGATACCCAGGGTTGTGTTTCCGCATAGTATTTTGGCGTCGGCCGGCAACATCGCTAAGCGTCCTTTCGGTTGACAATCTTTTATAACATATTTGTACAGAAAATTTCAGCCAATCATCGCAACAACTTCAATTTTGCCGCAAATGAATTGACTTTGCCCGTCTCTGCGATTATGCTTTGCCCATCTATCAAGGGGGTTGCCAGCCATGAGCGAATGCGAACAGGCCCGAAAATATCAGATTACTGCGATCTCGGATGCCCTTACCGACATTATTGCCGAAGTCAGCGATGAAATGCTGCAGAAGCTTAACCTGCCCAAAGGCAACAGTATCGAGCTCAACCCTGAGAACCTTGGCAAACTCGAAAAAATCATGGCAACCAATAAGGCAAAAATCGCGCCGGGCGGCTCACCTACCAATGTCATCTACGGCGCCAGCAATCTTGGCCTGCGCTGCGCCTTTATCGGCTGCGTCGGCAGCGACGATTTTGGCTACGATTACATCAACAATCTGCGCGAAAACGACATAGACACCTATGTTTCGATCAAGCGCGGTAATTCCGGGTTATGCTATACCCTGGTCAGTCCCGACGGACAGCGCACTTTCGGCCTCGATTTCGGCGTCGCCAAGCAGCTTTATGAATATGAGATATTGCACAGCCTGATCAAGGCTTCTGATTTTCTGCACTTCTCTGCTTACGAGTTCAGAGGCGAGAACCCGATCAATTTCGCAACCCGGCATGCCGCCGAAATAGCCCGCAAAGCCGGTACACGCATCTCGTTCGATCTTGGCGACAGTTTCGTTATCAAATCTTCCCGCGAACAGATCGAGAGCTTTCTCAACCAGCGCATCGACGTGCTGTTCGCCAACGAAGACGAAGCGCGCGCAATCAATGATGGCAGCGATGATTATCGCAGGCTTCTGCGTTTTACCAATATGGCGGTCGTCAAGCTTGGTTCAGCTGGCGCTGTGGCCATTACGCCCGAAGGCGAAACCCGCGTGTCGGCTTACAAGGTCGAAGATGTCAAAGACACCAACGGTGCCGGCGACAACTTTCAGGCCGGTTTTTTCTATGGGCTTTACAAAAAACTGAGTCTCGAAGATTGTCTGAAGATCGGCAACTTTCTCGCCGCCAACATCATCAGACGCATCGGCGCTCAGTCACAGGTTAAGATCAGCGGTATCGAATTTATTATCTGATGATCTTGCCGTAAATATAGGCGTCATAGTAGTTTTCGCCGCATCTGAGATAGCTTTTCAGGCATCCTTCTCTCTGGTAGCCTGCCTTCTCGATAACTCTTATGCTGGGCGCATTGTCGACGACAATAATCGCCTGCAGCCGTTTGATCTCAGGCCGGAAAACTCTGGCGAACTGCTCAGCCTGGATGGCTGCCTGCAAAGCATAGCCTTTGCCATGCAGTTCACGGTCAATGAAATAGCCAATCTCGGCATTATATGGGCGACCGCTCTCTGGCATTATTCCAACTGCGCCAACAATCCGACGGCCAAGCATTACGGTGAAGTTGAATGTTGATTCCTGTTTCCACTCGTTGCGGCTTCGGCGCAAAAAGCGCTTTTCCGCTTCAATCGAAGCAACATTAACCGGAAAATAAGGAAAATTGCCCTCGTTGAGAATTTTGTAAAAGGTTGCCGCATCCTTGATCATCTGCGGCCTTATTGTAACTACACTTTTAACTGACATGAGCTGATTTTAGCAAAAGTACCCGAAGTTGTATACAGCTATAAAAAAGCAGCCCCCGCCGAAGCGGGGGCTGCCGGTTCTGAGCGATCAGCTGAATTTGATTTCAGAAATCTGCTTGTAAACGCTGTATCTGAGCTTGACGTCCTTCTGAGCCTGCTCGGCGAATGCTTTAGCTGCATCTGGATTGGTCTTCTTCAGCATTCTGAAACGGTTTTCACCGAAAATGTATTCTTCGAGAGGAATGCTTGGTTCTTTCGAATCGAGACTCAGCGGATTCTTGCCCTGAGCTATGTTGTCGGGGTTGAAGCGGAAGAGCGGCCAGTGACCTGATTCAACCGCTTTTTTCTGCTCCATCAGACCCTGTGACATATCGATGCCGTGCGCGATACAGTGGCTGTAAGCAATGATCAGAGCCGGGCCGTTATAGGCTTCGGCTTCGAGCATGGTCTTGAGAGCGTGAGCCGGATTGGCACCCAGACTGATCTTGCCGACGTAGATGTTGCCGTAACTCATGGCGATCATGCCGATATCCTTCTTGGGCATCGATTTGCCGCCGGCCGCGAACTTGGCAACGGCGCCGAGCGGGGTCGATTTGCTCATCTGACCGCCGGTATTCGAGTAGACTTCGGTGTCGAGAATCATCAGCTTGACGTTCTTGCCGGAGGCGAGAACGTGGTCGAGTCCGCCGTAACCGATGTCATAGGCCCAGCCGTCGCCGCCGATGATCCATACCGAGCGTTTGACCAGATAATCGGCCACCTTCGCCAGGCGCACACAGATTGCATCTTTGCAGCTCTTGACCGCAGCCTTGAGCTCTTCAACATTGGCGCGCTGCGCTTCAATTTCTTCCTGAGTCTTCTGGGCATTGCCAAGAATCTTGTCGGCAATAGCCTTGAGTTTGGGCGAACAGTCGCATTTGCAGCCAACCGCTTTGTTAAGCAGTTCGACAGCTTCCTGCATCATCTTGTCGGTGGCGAGGCGCATGCCCATACCGAATTCAGCGTTGTCCTCGAACAGGCTGTTCGACCAGGCCGGGCCACGACCATCAGCGCGGACAGCATAAGGAGTAGTCGGCAGGTTGCCGCCATAGATCGATGAACAACCGGTGGCGTTGGCGATCATCAGGTGGTCACCGCAGATCTGGGTTACCAGTTTGATGTAGGCGGTTTCGCCGCAGCCGGCGCAGGCGCCCGAGAATTCTATCAAAGGCTTGACATACTGAGTGCCTTTGATGGTGTTGATGTTGACCAGTGAACGATCGGGATCAGGAATCTTGTTGAGGAAGAAGTCCCAGTTCTCGGCTTCGTTGACGCGCATGGTCTCGTCTTTGTGGGCGAGGTTGATTGCTTTGGTTTCGAGTTTCTTGCCGCTGGCATCTTTCTGGAAAGCTGGGCAGATGCTGATGCAGGCGCCGCAACCGGTGCAGTCTTCTGGTGCAACCTGAACGGTGAAACCGAGGTCTTCTTTAAAGCCTTTTGCTTTGCAGGTTTTGAAGGTTTTGGGAGCTTTGGTCGCCAGTTTCGGATCATAAACCTTGGTTCTTATAGCAGCGTGCGGGCAGACAAGAGCGCACATGCCACACTGAATGCAGGTTTCACTGTCCCATGCCGGCATATAGATACCGACGTTGCGCTTTTCATACTGGCTGGTGCCGGTCGGGTAGGTGCCATCGAGAGGCATCTGACCAACGGTGATGTCGTCACCCTTGCCGGCGAGGATTGGTTCGAGAACGTCTTTGACCAGTTTGGGAGCGCTCTTGAGAACCATGGCGGCTTTGAGTTTGCTTTTGGCAGTTGCTTTAGCTGGAACTTTGACTTCGAAAAGATTCTCGACAGCCATGTCGATGGCTTTCCAGTTCATCTTGACGACTTCTTCGCCCTTTTTGCCGTAGGTTTTTTTGGCGGCGTCCTTGAGGAATTTCATGTATTCATCGCGCGGCAGAATCTTCGAGATTTCGAAGAAACAGGTCTGCATGAACAGGTTGATGCGGTTGCCAAGGCCTACCGACTCAGCCAGTTTGATCGCGTTGATTACGTAGAATTTGGCTTTCTTGTCGATAAGGCGCTGCTGAGTTTCAACTGGCAGTTTTTCCCAGATTTCGTCTTTGCTGTATTCGGTTTCGAGCAGGAAAGTGCCACCGGTTTTGAGGTTCTTGAGCATGTCATACTTTTCGATAAAGCTGAAGTTATGACAGGCGACAAAGTTGGCGTGTGATACGAGGTATGGGCAGCGCAACGGCTTTTCGCCGAATCTCAGGTGAGAGATCGTCATGCTGCCAGATTTCTTTGAGTCGTAAACGAAATAGCCCTGGGCGTTGTTTTTGGTGTGGTCACCGATAACCTTGATCGCGTCTTTGTTGGCGCCAACGGTGCCGTCAGAACCGAGACCGTAGAACATGGCCGAAAAGGTTTTGGGATCGCCAGTTTCAACAGACTCGCCGAGTTTGAGGCTGGTTTTGCTGACGTCATCAACGATACCAACGGTGAAATGATTCTTCGGCTTATCCTGTTTGAGGTTTTCGAACACAGCCAGAACCTGGTTCGGCGTAAAGTCTTTTGAACCGAGACCGTAGCGGCCACCAACGATTTTGGGCCAACCGGTGAACGGAGCGGCCTTTTCCTCAAGGGCTTCGCCGATGCTGTTTCTGACGTCGATATAAAGAGGTTCACCGGCACAGCCTGGTTCTTTGGTGCGATCGAGAACGGCAATGCTTTTGGTGGTCTTCGGGAAGGCTTTTACCAGATGCTCAGCGCTGAACGGGCGATAGAGGCGGGCTTTTACCAGGCCTACTTTTTCACCTTTGGCGTTGAGGTATTCAACTACTTCATGAATGGTTTCGGCGCCGCTGCCCATGGCAACGATTATGCGCTCAGCCTTGGGGTCGCCAACATAGTCGAACAGGCCGTATTCACGGCCGGTAAGTTTGGCGAATTTCTTCATGGCCTTCAGCACGATTGCGGGAGTCTTTTCGTAGAAGGGGTTAACTGTTTCGCGACCCTGAAAATAAACGTCGGGGTTTTGAGCAGTTCCGCGCATGGCCGGGCGGTCGGGGTTGAGACCGCGGGCGCGATGTTCGAACACCAGATTGTCATCGATCATTTCTTTGATGATTTCGTCAGAGAGAATCTCGATCTTGTTAACTTCATGTGAAGTTCTGAAACCGTCGAAAAAATGAATGAAAGGCACGCGGCTTTCGAGAGTGGCAGCCTGAGCGATCAGGGCCATGTCGTGTGCTTCCTGAACCGAGTTCGAGGCAAGCAGAGCAAAACCGGTCTGGCGGGTTGCCATTACGTCGCTGTGGTCGCCGAAAATCGACAGAGCCTGACAGGCGATCGATCTGGCCGACACGTGAAAAACGGTCGCAGTCAGTTCGCCGGCGATTTTGAACATGTTCGGGATCATCAGCAGAAGACCCTGTGATGCGGTAAAAGTGGTGGTGAGGGCGCCAGAGGTAAGAGCACCATGGACAGCGCCGGATGCGCCACCTTCTGACTGCATTTCACAAACGGTGGGAACTGTACCCCAGACGTTCGTCTGCCCGGCGGCTGAATACGCATCGGCGTGTTCACCCATATTGCTGGACGGTGTAATCGGATAAATCGCGATTACTTCATTGGTTTTGTGCGCAACTAGCGCGGTAGCTTCGTTCCCATCCATCATGGCGTATGTCTTTTTAGTCACGATAGCAACTCCTGCCTGATTGATATTTTTTCCGGGCTGAAAAATCCGGAAGCTAAAGGCAAAGTGATATTAAGCCAAATCAACAGACAAGTCAACTCCTGCGGTACCCTGAGCGGAGTTCGTTGGGAGTCTACTTTTGATCAGATGTTGCGGCTGTGATTGCTGAATATTGAAGGCAGCTCGTTCAGGGGAATATTTGAAATGGCGCGTTCAAGAAATTCGAGCTCACTGAGAGACTCCGGCTGCCCATCACCGCGGTAGTGTGGCATACCGCAGAATACCGAAATCGGGCATACCTTTGGAATAATGCTACCAGGCTTGAGAGCCACGCGGGCGCCGCTTATCGCCATAAAAATGCTGGTCAGATAATGTGTCGCCTTGATCTTTGCAATCAGCTCGAGCACCTGTTTATCTGGTGCTTCAGGAATAATCAGTAATAATGTTTCTTTGTTGTTGAAAAGGTGCTCGATGCTCAGAAAATCCTGGCTGACGTCGCCTGAAAGCTTGATCGGCTCGAGGCCACAGGAATCAGCCAGTTTGAACCAGACCGCACTATCGGCTGTGTCAGCCGATACGAATCTGAAAGGTTTGCGAAATGTGCGCAGAGCACTCAGCCAGGTAAGCAGACCATAGTTGCGTGCAATATATATGCAGCCACGTTCGGTTCTGATTGCAGTTTCGCCCCACACACGAAAGAACGGAAAAAATATACTGCCAAACAACCTGGCTATTGAGCGCATGCAGATAAAAGAGCTCACGATGTCATTCGTCCTGTGGCTGATTTATGCCAGGAATACGCGCATAGATGCGCTCAATGTCGTAACGCTGCAATACCTCTGACATGACGAATGCTTTTATGACGCTGTCACGATCGAATCTGATTTTGATCGGATGAGCGGCATCATGCGAGACTTGCTGTTCTGAACGGCCGAGCTCGAACATCTTCCGGGCTTCTTCACTTAGCTGATCGCCTGTTGCACTCTCTTCTCTGCTCACGCGGTCATAATTAACCGCGCCGCTCAGCTGTGGAAGCTCATCATAGTTGGTGTTGACGATTTCTGGTTTGCGCTCGTAATTGACCTGTCCGGTGAGGGCCGAGTAATCGTCGTAGTTTGTCGGCTGACCTGCAGCCTTTTTTGTCTGGTATTTCTGCTTCGGTTTTGGCGAAGCAGCAGACTTTGCAGCAGGTTTTTTCGCTGTTGTCGTGCCACTGTCTTTGAAAAAGTCATCGAGCGAAGACAGTTCGGAAAAGTCGATATCAACGTTTTCTTCCTGCTTCTTCTTGTTGACTTCAGACCATACCGAATATACCAGTACAAGAACTATTACCAGCAGTTCCGCCATGCTGATACTCCTGACTTACGAGCGTTTGGGCAGTTGTTTCTGGGGCTCGACCATGTGTGAGAATGATTTGCGCATTTCAGTATCAGAGCTTATATTTTTCAGAGTGTAAT
>CAZMWO010000082.1:0-10765 GCA_964569565.1 uncultured bacterium
AAAAGTGCAGGCTGTTCGCAACCGGTTCAAACAGATTCATAACGACCGCTGATCTCCTCAATATAACGCCAAACAGACTCTCCGCCAGAAGCGGGGAGTTTTTTTATCTGCGAATAGCGGCAAAATGATTTCTAAGAACTTGACAGGGTACCCCTTCATTGCTATTCTGGCATGTTTCAGAACGAATAATCGGGAGATAACCGATAAAATTGCGGGAGATAGTAAATGAGCCAAAAAATTGTCGTAGTGTACGGAGCCGCCACCCTCGGGCAGGAACTCGTTCAGGCAGTTGCGACCGCCGGATGCGAAGTAATTCTGATCGACCATTCAGAAGAAAAACTTAAAAAAGGTATTGCCCGCGTCGAAGCCGCCCTTGACGCCGAAATCGCCCGCTGGGGCCTCACTTCCAGCGAAAAGCGCGCTATCATGAGCCGCATCAAGTCATCGACCGAGGTCAAAGAAGCAGCCAAAGGCTGGCTGATCATCGAAACCCTCAAAGAAACCCTGGAAGTTAAGCGCCAACTGTTCAAGGAACTCGACTCGATCTGTAAGCCGGAAACCATATTGGCCTCAAACTCGGCAACGATTTCTATCACCGAAATTTCGGCTGAATGCAAATATCCGCAGCGCACTATCGCCATGCACTTCCAGAGTCCGATCGTCAAGGTTCCGCTCGTCGAAATCTCGCGCGGCCTGCTCACTGATGACGTAACCTTTGAAGCAGCGGTCAGATTCGCCAACATGATGCGCAAAACGGTTATCAGCGTATATGACTGCCCCGGCTTTGTGACGACACGCATAGTTCTGCCCATGATCAATCAGGCGGTCAAGGTTCTTGAAGAAGGCATCGCACCCTGCGAGCAGATTGACACTGCGATGAAACTCGGCTTCGGACTCAATACCGGCCCACTGGCACTGGCTGACAAAATCGGCATCGACACCGTGGTATTCTATCTCGAAAACCTGTATACAGAAACCTTCGATCAGAGCTACCTGCCTGCCAAGCTTCTCAAGAAGATGACGCGAGCCGGCTACAAGGGCGTCAAGAGCAATCGTGGTTTTTATCGCTATGGCGATGATGGCATGCGCGCAGAAAACAGCGGCCTCAAAGTCGAACAGCTGTCACAGGCAGGCGTCAGGTAACAGGGAGAAACACAATGAAAGTATTGGTATTAAACTGCGGCTCATCTTCAATCAAGTATCAGCTCTTCGACATGACGACAACCACGGTTCTCGCCAAAGGCCTGGTTCAGCGCGTCGGCATGGCCGGTTCAACCATCGATTACCGCAAGGGTGATGACGGCAAGAAAAAGGTCTATGAATGCGATGTTCTCGATCACAAGATCGGCATTGCCAAAATCTTCGAACTTCTCACAACTGGTGAGGATGCAGTTATCAGCAGCCTGAAGGAACTCGACGCCGTCGGACATCGTGTTGTACATGGTGGCGACAAGTTCAGCAGCAGCGTTCTGATCGACAGTGAAGTCAAAAAAGCGATCCATGATTGTATTGTATTCGCTCCGCTGCACAATCCGCCCAATCTCAAGGGGGTTGAGGCAGTCGAGGAAATACTGCCGACAATCAAGCAGGTAGCGGTTTTCGACACCGCGTTTCATCAGACGATGAAACCCGAAGCCTATATCTATGCGATACCTTACATGTTTTATGAGAAACATCGCATCAGACGCTACGGCTTTCATGGCACCAGCCACCGCTACGTCGCCGCCCGTGCCGCCAAACTGCTGGGCAAACCACTCGACCAGCTCAAGCTGATCACCGTGCATCTCGGCAATGGCTGCTCGATCTGTGCCATAGATAAAGGCAAATCACTGGATACCTCGATGGGACACACCCCTCTCGAAGGTCTTGCCATGGGCACCAGATGCGGCGACCTTGATCCGGCTCTGATTCTGCATATTATGAAGCAGTATGAACTGACGATCTCGGAAATGGACAACCTGCTCAACAAACACTCGGGTGTTCTTGGTATCAGCCAGATATCGAGCGATCTGCGTGATCTCGAAGACGAATGGCCCAAAAAGAGTGAACGCGCCAATCTCGCTCTCGATGTATATTCTCACCGCATCAAAAAGTATATCGGCGCCTACATGGCCGTTCTCAACGGCTGCGACGCAGTTATATGGACAGCCGGCGTCGGCGAGAACAGTCCGATCGTCAGAAGCATAGTGCATCGCGAAATGTCATGGCTCGGCATCAAGCTCGACCTCGAAAAGAATGAGAAAACCTGGCGCGGCGCTGAAGGCGACATCACCACGCCGGATTCAAAAGTCAAAGTTCTGGTAATACCGACCAACGAAGAACTTGTTATCGCCCAGGACACCATGGAATGCATGAAGTAACAGACTGATCACCGATAAAAAAGCCCGCCGGGTCTCACCGGCGGGCTTTTTTGCTGAAGTCGATTATTGTTTGCCGGGCTCGAGCAGCCAGGGCTCATGATCCGACACACATCTGAAACCGACCGTTGTGCTGCGATAAAGTGGCGAGCGCCGCACATCTCGGGCAGCAGAGCGGCAGGTCTTCGAGTTGTCGTCCCATGATCCGCCTCTGATTATAGGCAGGCCATAACGCCCGGTAAACGGCTTTGAATCAGCCGGGCGCGGTTCGTAAGAGGTCGCCGTCCATTCAGCGGCATTGCCGGCCATGTCGTGCAAACCCCACAGTGAAACGCCATTTGGAAAGCTACCGACAGCCAGTGGCTGATCGCCGATATTGCAGCGGTCCTGAGAAAAAGTGTTGCCCCATGGGTATTCGCGCCCGTCATCGCCGCGGGCAGCCGCTTCCCACTCATCTTCGGTCGGCAATCTTTTGCCGGCCCACTTTGCGTAAGCATAGGCATCATACCAGTCGACAAGCACGACTGGGTGGTCGCCCATGGCACGCGGCGGCTGCCCGCCGACCCAGCTGAACCTGAGTGCCCAGGCGTAGGTATGATATGGTGTGTGATCCTTGTGAGCCGGTTCAGACGGGTGACACCAGAGGTGTCCACGCTTTCGAACATCTTCGAGAAACCGTTGATATTGCGCACAGGTCACTTCATGGCGGTCGATCCAGAACGTCGGCAATTGCACCTTGCGCAGCGGCCTTTCATCATGGTTTCCGCGCTCACTGCCAAGAACGTAAATACCGCCCTTGATTTCGACCATGTCTTTTTCATGGGTATTGGCGATTTGTGCGATTTTGGCCTGGCGCAGCGCTTCGGGGCTGAGTTTGTCAAGCCTCAGCGACAATTCAAAGAGATCGGAAGCAACCGGCCGGATGGTGAAACGACCGGTTTGAAAGCCTTCTGATGCGATATCGACAACATAATCGCGACCGATCTGCAGCTCGATACGACTGCCGGTCTGAATCACTTCATTAACCTTGATAACCGCGCCGGCCGGCAGATCTTTCAGTTCTATCGTGCTGAGCTTTTCGCCGGCAATCTGATCCAGTCTGGTGCCGTCATTCGGGCAGAAGTTGATATTTTCGGCGAATTCCTTCTGGCAGCTGGGGCAGATCTTCAGCGCAAAAGCGGGACCTGTCGCCAATAAAAGCAATATACACAGCAGGCTTATGAATTTGTATGAGAATGACATGTTTTTTCCTCTCCGGCTGGGGTAGATAATACATACCACAGCAAAAGCAGAGAGGCAACCGTAATTCAGTTAAAGGCGGCGCCGCAGTTCTTACAGTATGAGGCGGTCGCATCGTGGCCGTCAGAGCCGCACGCCGGGCAGGCACGGGTTGAAACAATCCGGCTCTGCCGCGCCATCTCATGAGTGACGATGCCTGTTGGAATCGCGATAATGCCATAACCCATGATCATTATGAGAACAGAAAAAGCCTGTCCCAATGGTGTTTTTGGGGAAATATCGCCGTATCCAACAGTAGTCAGAGTTACTACCGCCCAGTAGATGCTGACCGGAATGCTGGTGAACCCGTTTTCTTCGCCCTCGATGACATACATTATCGAGCCAACGAAGACGATCAGAGTAAGAACGCCCAGCAGAAAAACTGTAATGCGCTTGCGGCTGGCGATGAGAGAATTGAACAGAAGGTCAGCTTCATCTAGGTAATGTGCGAGCTTGAGAATACGAAACACTCGCAGCACTCTGAATATGCGAACAACCGAAAGATATTGTGCGCCCGGCAGGAGAAAGCTCAGATAACCGGGCAGAACCGCCATCAGATCGATAATGCCGTAAAAGCTGCGGGCATAGGCAAAGGGCCGCGAGACACAATAAAGCCGCGCAATGTACTCAAGCGTGAAAACGACTGTAAAAACCCAGTCAAGAATCTCGAACAGCGTGGCGTAACTCAGACGCATCGCCTGCACACTGTCGAGCATGACTGTCGCAACACTGGCAAGAATGAAGATGATAAGCAGAATGTCGAACAGCCTGCCGGCGGGAGTTTCGGCTTCGAATATTATTTCATGCAGACGATGCTGCAGAGGCGAAAGGTTTTCTTTCTGTTTTACTGCTTGCAAGTTTCAGACTGCCCTGTTAATGAAATGACTGCTTTTTCTGGCGCTCTTCCTGGATCTTTTTGAGCTCACGCTCTTTCTGCTCGATGTAACGGTTGAGATCGCCGCTTCGCTCGCGCAAAGCCTTCATCATTACCCTCGCTTCTGCCACATATTTGCTGTTCGGGTAATAACGCACAATGCGTTCATAAGCCTCATAAGCCGGCATCGGGTATTGCCAGCGCATCATCAGGTTTCCCTGAAAATAAAAGACATGGTCGCCAAACAGGTAACCCATAATGCCCAGAATAATGAAACCGATAACAATATGCTTGAAAAACATGCCAACCCTCCAAGATTACTGAATGGCTGACCGGACCGCCAATCCTGCTGAAGAACATAGTGCCGACATGCCGATGTTTCGGCTGGTGGTGCGCTTCTTTTTGGGTGCTATTACCCCGATGGTCGGTATACAAAGAACTACGGCGTTGACCAGGCTGATATTAACCCGCAAAGAGAACTTTTCGCGAAGCTCGCCAAGCTTTCTTCTGCGCTCTTCTTCAAGATTGTCAATGAGCCGGTCGATTTCTTCCTCTTTCTGGAAAAAATACAGGTGAAAACAGACGTTCTCTTTCTTTTTTAGCAGTTCCTGCTTCTGTTCATCAAGATATGCTTCAAAAACTTTCAGATTTTCGCTGCACTGTTCATCGCCCCACTCGCGCAGCTCGGCGATTTCTTCGTTCAGCGATTCTTCGAGTTTTCTGCATGACTCCAGATACAAACGCAGAATGTCGACACCGGATTCTTCAATTTTGATATCGGGCTGCGGAGTCTCAGAGAACTGCTTCATATCGATATTACAAAGGCCTTCTTCGATATTCGCAACGCCGGTAGCAGTATCGGCAACCAGAGAATAGAGCTTTTCACGTCTCTGATCACATTCATACTGTACTTTGAAATTAAATACAACCCTCGGGCGATAATAGACCTTGTCAGAAATGACCCGGAGCCCACCATCAACCCCGGCCGGTTCGACTTCCGGCGGATTCGTCGAATAGAGGCGGCTGGCTTTGGGAATCTCGGCAAGACGCTCGATAATTTTGCGCAGCAGGAAAGACCCTTCGCAGATTAGTTCAAGATCGCGATGATGCTCAGCCAGCGCTCTGTCAAAAGTGAAGCGCATGGTTTCGAAACCGTTGAAGAAAGCCTGCTCGCTTTCGGGAATTTTGGCCGCCCAGATTCCGGGCTCGACCTCACGACCCTTGATGCCTACCATGTCCAGGAAAGAAAACACCAGCTCTTTAATTTTAGTCTCCATTGAATATTTCCTCCTGGGCCTTGTTGATTTCGTTATGGGTCTGCAGAGCCTTTTCGAGCTTGTTACCGAGAGTCTTGAACTTACGCCGCATTGCATCCTGGTTCGGCGACATGGTGACGATATCGATGATGATCTGTTCGAGAGTTCTCTTCGAATGCATATTGCCGAGAATCATTTCGAGTTCACCGATGATCAGCCGGAAAAGGTTGATCTTCTTGTCGAGCAGTTCGAGAACGTATGATTCGATGGTGTCTTTAGCGCTGAGATTGATGATATGGACGTCATCATTCTGGCCGAGTCGATGAATACGACCTATGCGCTGTTCTATGCGCATCGGGTTCCAGGGCAGGTCGAAGTTCACCAGGATCTTGCAGAACTGCAGGTTGCGGCCTTCTCCGCCTGACTCTGTCGAAACCAGAATCTGTTTTTCGTTCCTGAAGTCTTCGATGCACCTGTCTTTTTCTGCCTGCGACATCTGGCCATTGAAAACGGCGACAGAGTAGCCTTCAGACCGCAGCATGTCGACGATGTAATCCTGAGTGCCACGGAACTGGGTAAAAATGATGACTTTTTCATTGAGACTTCTGACGATCTCCATCAATACCTGACCCTTGCGTGAAGACTTGATGTTCTTCGCCATGTCATACAGCTTTTTGAGGTTCTGATCGAAGTCGTCTTTGTAAAAGTTGCTTGAGATCATCTTGCCAAGGGCCTTGGCCAGCGCCTGGGTAGAGCTGCCCATAAGTTTCTGCAGCAGAATCAGGGTCAGGCGGTTGATGCCTCGCGGGTTTTTGTGGGTTGGCAAAGTAAAATAGCGCTTGCGGATAAAGTCGGTAAGTTCGCGGTAAAGCTCGGCTTCATCAGCATTGAGATCGATACTGTGCGTATGAACGAAGCGCTGCGGAAACTTGATCAGGGTGTCGGCACGACGATGGCGAATCATGATCTCAGACAGCATCTGTCTAAGTTTGACCGAGTTTTTAGGCAGGCGTTTGTCACGTTCTGCGAGAAAATCATCTTTGAACTTCTGCACAGTTGACAGGTGGCCGGGTTTAAGAATCGAAATCAGATTGAACAGTTCGATCATGTCGTTCTGAATCGGTGTCGCTGTAAGCATGAGCAGGTATTTAGTGTTGATCGAATTTACGAATTTCCAGTTCTTGGTCTTTCTGTTTTTAAGTTTGTGCGCTTCATCTACAATCAGCAGGTCGTATTTGATCTGCTGTACTGTCGTCTGGTTCTTCTGGCTTTTGGCAGTGTCGAGCGAAGCGATGACCAGGTCGCTGTCATCCCAGTCAGAGATTTCAAGATGGTTCTTGAAAGACAGATCGAACTTGGTTTTGAGTTCCTGTTGCCATTGTGTGATCAGCGAAGCTGGCGTAAGAATGAGAACTTTTCTTGCCATGCCGCGCAGCAGATATTCTTTGAGAACGAGGCCGGCCTCGATGGTTTTGCCAAGACCGACTTCATCGGCCAGCAGAGCACGACCGTTCAGTTTTTCGATAACCATTCTGGCCGTCTGGATCTGATGAAAATAGGTATTGACGCCAAAACAGGTGTTGAGCGACATCAGCTCGTCTTCAGCCGAAGATCCGGCTGCCAGTTCCTCGCCAAGCTGAATCAGGCTGGTTTCGCGATAAGGCGAAAATTCACCTTTAACAATTCGTCTGAGAACTTCAAGGTTATGGGCACTGTAAGAGATTGACTGATCGACAAACGACGAGATTCTGATGTCGATGTTATCTTTGTTTCCGGCAGGTTCGACTTCGCAGCCATTGAGCAGGCGCAGCCGGTAAGTGCGGCGCGACTGGTCGAGCAGTTCGATACTGACGCTGTCGCCTTCGTTAACACCTTTTTTGGTCCACCATTCGTTGAAGGTCAGGCAGACCATGTAACCGCGCATTTTGTGGTAAATAGCCGAATGCACGACGTCGTCATCGTCGATGAAGGTGATCGAACTGAGATCTTCGTTGAACGGGAAAAATTCTTTCATCTGCGGATTGAGAAACAGATAGCCCTGCTGAAAGGCTTTTCCCTTGATCTGAAAGGTGAAGCTCTGTTCGCCTCTGCTTTCGACCTTAATAAGAGGAGATTTTTCGGCTCTGGTTCTGGTTGAGATCGTGTTGGGCATCATCAGGCTTTATCTCCCTTTGTATCCGGAATTACCAGGATTTCACCAATTTTGAGGTTGTTGGCATTAAGACCGGGATTGGCTTTCATAAGACTGTTTATACTTGAACTGGCACCGCTTCCCATCTGTTCGCGCGCTATTTTGCCCAGAGTGTCGCCTTTCCGGACAGTATAGGTTTTCGCGCCGGCCAGTGCGGCATCAGGCAAACGCCCGGTTTTGGCAAGTGAACTGGTAACCTGCTCAGACTTGCCCAGTGGCTTGACGTCAACTATTATCTCTTCGCCCACCTTTATTGAAGAGGTTTTTTCGATAAAGTTGAGATCGGCGATCGTGCGCTCTTTACTGGCCTGGCCATAATATTTTTCGGCAATCGACTTGAGAGTGTCGCCCTGCTTGATCACGTAGATAACCAGCTCTTCATCGATCGTACGCAGCTTTTTGAATTCTGCCATGTCAATCTGTCTGGTCACGACGGCCGGTTCGGCCTTTTCAGTCACGACGGCAGCCGGAGCCTTAGCTACAGTCGGAGCTTTTACGGCAGGAACCTTACTTACCGTTTTAACAGCCTTTTCAAGTTCAGCTGCTTTTC
This sequence comes from uncultured bacterium, assembly GCA_964569565.1. Lineage (GTDB taxonomy): Bacteria > Muiribacteriota > Ozemobacteria > Ozemobacterales > Ozemobacteraceae > Rifleibacterium. The sequence goes on from CAZMWO010000082.1 coordinate 8,507, forward strand.
TGGCGGTTTTTTCGTTTTCAAACGGAACCTCTTTGGGAGGCTTAACGGCAGAAGCGTGGTTATCTTGCCATTTCCGTCACTCTGAGCTCCCTGTATGAATGAATATTTTTCTGACCAGAGAGTGCTGCCGGAAATTTTGCTGAAAACCCTGAAAAACGCGGTTTTCTTTTCGTTTTCGCTTACCGGAACTGCCATTCTGAAAGTCTTGAGGCCACCAGCGACTATAGTATCACCAGGCTTCAGTGCATAACTGCGCTTCTTACCGGCATTCTCTATTTCGACGCCAATCTGATAGTTTCCAGATTTAATGCTTTCTTCACCGTCGTTAAAAACGTGGGCCAGTACCAGTCCCTTGCCCTGCGGCAGAGTCTGGCTGCTGCCAGGTGGTAACTGCCCGATGAAAAAGCCCCGCAACAGCGGTGCCGCCGATAGGGTCGTGAGATTCAGCAGAAACAGCGACAGTAGTCCTGCGGATCTTACAGTTTGCCTCATTGGTCGTGTGCTCCTTAGTATCTTTTAAGTCTCTGTGAACAATATCGGCACACTTCGGCCGGGACCTTACCGGCAAATAAAAAAGCAGGTTAAAAAATGTTGCTGACCGGCGATGTATCAGAAGTTGGAAATATATCCTGAACGCACGCCGGAACCGCTGATGACGAATGGCAGCTTCGGGTCACAGCGCAGGCTGGCACCCGGGCCACGGTTAACTACAGTGACCTCGGCTTCACTCTTTGTTGCCATGGCAAAAGGATTCTTACCGGGAATGAAAGGGTTGCTTCTTGGCCTTTCGGCATCGAGCAGAGCATAATTGATTTCTGGAATCTCGTATCGACCAGATACCTGCGGTGAATTTTCGCCGGACTGCTGAAGATTCTGGCGCTGAGGGTCAGAAATAAGCCCCTGCAGCCTGGTCAACATCTCGCGCATTTCCATGTTAACGCGCTTTTCTTCTTTGAGCTGGCGGGAAAGAGCGCTCTCATCGGCAGGTGCTGTCTGCAGATCACCGGTTTTAACCGATGTCTTGTCTTTTATCTCTGCCTGGCCCAGGTAGTTCAGCAGAATGATAATGGCCACCAGACAATAGCCACCGGCGATAAAAAGGTTTGAGGTTCTCTTATCCGGTTTCATTCGTTCTCCTGCTTCTGATACTAGCAGATATTGTTTCTCAATGCAATTTGCTCAAACCTGACTCCTGCACAAAACTCAGTTCTGAGTAAAAAAATGTACACAACTGAAAAACTTTTCTCTATATATACAGTAGTATGGGAGCTAGAAGAATATCATAGAGAAGTTAATTCTAGCGGCACATCGTATTAAAATATATAATTAGATAGAGTCAGAAAATGAAAAAGTTTTTGCAGAACCGTTCTTTATGTACCGATCACAGCGATATCACAACCCGGAGAGCCTTCACTCTGGCCGAGGTATCGGTTGTGGTCGGCCTTGTATCGCTTCTGTCGATTATGATCTTCAAGTTTTACTTTCAATCGAACAAAGCGCAGACGAATCTGATCGAAGGTCTTCAGATGCAGAACACCATTGTGACCGGGGTAAACAAAGTGCTCAGAGAAATCAGGTTCGGCACGGAATTCATCGTTCCTGATCTATCAGAGCAGGCGACTGTACTTGTTTTCAGCGATTTTGAGAACAACACGGTCGCTATTTTTCCGATTCTCAACAAAGACCTGACCAAAAATGAAGGCGAAAACATCTACGACCTCTATCGCTACAAAGCTGTCACCAAAACGTTCAATCTTTCATCGCCGGTCCACGACCCTGAAGGCCTCGACCTGCTCTGTTCTGATATCAGTGACATCAACTTCCGTCTCGCCAATGCGAAATCTTTGACCATAACATTTGCCTTCAAACGGGCTGGTAAAAGCTACCAGACAATTACCGAAGGTTCTTTGATGAATTCAGGAGACGTAAAATGAAAAAACGTAAAGGCTTTACCCTCCTCGAAATCACCATTGGAATGTTCATCCTCGGCGGGGTACTGGTGATTTACCTGCAGTCGATGCAGTCTTCGCGCAAAAAAACCGAATTTTACTCAGAACATTTTATCGCGTCGATAATGGCGGCCAAGGTTGTCGAATCATGCTTTCAGGAAACAGATATAAACCTTTACGGGATCGAAGCCCTCGGACTCGTAGACGACAGCGGCCAAAGCCTTAATTTCAGCACGTCGGTGACAGATGGTCAGACCGTTTTCTTCAAGACCCCCGAGATAACCGAAGAGCAGCATCCGCATCTCTACAA
>CAZMWO010000083.1:0-10706 GCA_964569565.1 uncultured bacterium
TGTATCTTTGTCGGATCGTTTCTGCTGTTCATGATTCAGCCGATGGTCGGCAAGATTCTGCTGCCTTATCTGGGCGGCGCCGCAGCAGTCTGGACAACCTGCATGCTGTTTTTTCAGCTGGCACTGCTGGCTGGCTACGTTTACGCTGAAAAGTCGATCAGGTATCTCGGCTGTCAGCGCCAGTCGATACTGCACCTGCTGCTGATGGTCGGCGCTTTCATTCTGCTGCCGCTGCATGTCGATACCACCGGAGCCGAGCTTGCGGCGGCCAGCCCGACAGGCTGGTTGCTGGCGCGTCTTGCCGGTTCGATCGGTTTTTTATTCTTCATGATCGCTGCCAATGCGCCGCTGCTGCAACGCTACTATTCAGAGACCGGGCAACCCGACTCGGCTGACCCTTATTTTCTCTACGCGGCCAGTAATGTGGGAAGCCTGCTGGCGCTGCTTGCCTACCCGTTTCTGTTCGAGCCGCTGCTGCGGTTATCTGAGCAGCGGGTATTGTGGTCGGCAGTTTACATTGTGCAGACACTGCTGGTTCTGCTCTGCTGCTTCGTTCTCTGGCGCGCAAAGCCTTCTGGTGCAAACGAAGCGACCGGAACCGGCAACGCGCCCGAAAACCCGACAGTGGCTGAACATAGTGCCGATGTAGAATTCACCAATGTCGATGACGTTTTCAACCGGCTGGTAGAAGAGCAGAGACTGGCAGATCGAAGAACTCCCGACCCGACGCGGCCAACCTGGAAAAAGGCTCTCTACTGGTGTCTTCTCGGGTTTGTTCCATGCAGCGCAATGCTTGCAGTCACCACTCATATCGCGACCGATATAGCTTCAGTGCCACTTCTCTGGGTGCTGCCGCTATCGCTGTATCTGATTTCGTTCGTCATGGTCTTTGCGCGCACAAGCTACTGGCGTACGATCAGGTGGGAAAGATATCTTTTTCCTGCCATACTTCTGGCAATGCTTTTTTATCACTTCAGAATAATCGAGCGAATATGGTTCACTATTCCTGTGCATCTGCTCGTAATGTTCATGGTCTGCATCTATTTTCACGGCAGACTGGCAGAAGACCGCCCGACAGTCGCGCAACTGAATTCTTATTTCGTATGGATGTCGGCCGGCGGCATTGCCGGCGGACTTTTCAACAGCCTGCTGGCACCGGTAATTTTCGTGACGCAAATTGAATATGCCTTTACCCTGCTGGTTGCCGCCAGCCTGTGTTCTTATTTGTCAGAGAGCTATTTCGACCCGGCTTACGCGATGTCGCGGCGCATAATGGTTGCCGGCATATTCATTTTTCTGCTCTATGTTCCCGGGTGGTTCGACGAGACGAATCTCAGCAAATTGTTCGGCGAAAACGGAATGTTCATGACCTTTATGGCTCTGCTCAGCCTGTACGTGTTCAACAATTTCCGGCGCGGCGCCTGGGCACTGCTGCTCTGTATCTCAATGGCAGCCTTCATTCAAACTATTTCCGACCCGAAAATAGTCATGATCGACCGCAGTTTTTTCGGTATTCTCAGGGTAACCAGGCTGGTAAACGACGGTGAAGTAGTAGACCCTGACCTTAAAGTCGAAGGAGTAAAGGATATTTTTTACTGCCTGTCGCACGGCACCACACTCCATGGTGTCGAGCGCAAAATCGACGACATGCGCATGAGTTACCCGCTATCTTATTATGCCCGCGAAGGCCCGGTCGGCTCGATTTTTCGGGTTGGCAGCATCAACCGTAACTTTAAAAACATCGGTGTGGTAGGTCTCGGCTGCGGCACTCTGGCCTGGTATGGTCGCTCCTGGCAGCACTTCGACTTTTTCGAAATCGACCAGAAAGTCGTCGAAATCGCGCAGAATCCCGAATACTTCACCTTTCTCAAAAACTCAAAAGCGAGCATCAGACACATTGTCGGTGACGCCCGCGTCAGCCTGCAGGCCATTCCAGACCACAGTTACGACCTGCTGATTCTCGATGCCTATTCATCAGATGCCGTGCCGGTACACCTGATGACACTTGAAGCATTCAAACTTTACCGCGCCAAGGTCAAACCCGACGGGCTGCTGCTTTTTCATATTTCGAACCGTTATTTCAAGCTGGCACCGGTAATTAAACGCAACTGCGACGAGCTTGGCCTCGCCTGTCTGCGCTCGTTCGACGAACCGGCACGCTACTCGACCCGCTACGACTGGTATGATTACGACCAGATCAACCGCGCCGACTGGGTCGCCGCCGGCAACCCTGAGCATCTGCAGTCACTCAAACGTTACGCGCAATGGGACGAGATGGAAAGCAGTCCCGGCTACAGCCTCTGGACAGACGACTACGCCAACCTCATGCAAATCTACATGTGGTAAAACAGCGTGTCAGTCACCTGATCAGAATTTGCGAACCGTAACAGTTATGTCGCCTGAATCTGGTGTTTCGCCTGGGGCGCCGAGGTCATCCTGCAGGTTGACACCTATACTGTAAACCAAAATGTCATTACCTTCAGAACGAAAGACAAATGGTCGGCCGGAAAACGAATCGACCAGAGTCTGCCGGTCTTCAAGAACGAGTTCGTCAAGAGAAGATGGGTAGTTTCCGGTTCTGATTTTGTGCAGTCTGATCAGCACCGCTACTTTGAGCAGCCTGAATTTTTCGGCATAAGCGAGCATTTCGACGGTAATGCTTGCATAACGTGGCGTTGTAATGTCGAGCACTATTTCGCTGAGCAACTCGCTGAAGGCACTGCACTTTTTTGCTGAGGGTGTCAGGTATCTTGTCCATAGCAGCCTGGTCATCAGCTCTGGCACTGATACATCCGGCCGGCTTTTTGCACGGGCTGCCTGAAATTCGTTGATTTTCGCTATTCTCTCGCTGACGTTTTCGATGCTGCACGCCTGCAAAAGTTCGTCGGCAAGAAGGTTGATCTTGCGACAGAACACATTTATATCAATGAAACGTACGTAATCATTGCCATCTGGTACACCATCTAGGGCGGCATAACTCCATATTGCACCTTCGCTTTCAATATACATTGAAAGCAGGTGAAATCGCATTTCACCCTCAAGTGCCTTTTCCAGACCTCTGGTAACGATTAATTCGTCGAGATCGACGAGCATCTGCTGCAGCAGTTCCCGGTCGATATACTTTTGAGCGAGAAGCAGAGACATTGCATCAGCTGAATCTTTCATGCCAATCATGCCGAAAAGACCGTAGATAAGCATACCGCTCTGCAGAAGCGGTTTGGCCGCTTTGCCAACACAGGCGAAATCATGCCATGCTTTCTTCAGATCACCGGCACGCAGATGCATCATTCCTCGCGCCAGCAGCAGACGCATCGGCTGACTCGGGCGGAAGTCTCTATTCATAGGAGCCTGCCAGACTAAGTAACGTTCAAGAAATGGCCAGAAAAAGCCCCTTTTACCAGCCATGGAAGCAAACAGAGCAAAAGTCTCTTCATTAGCTTCGATCAAAGCAGCAATCTGCGGAAATTCTTCAGCCTGCCATGGACGGCGATAAACGCTATGATGCCCTTCCGACAAATTCAGAACGAAAGGCTCTGAAGCGGAAGACGGCAGCTGCATGACCAGTGCTGGAGAAGCGAGCAGATCTGGTTCGATCCCCGCAAGCCCACAAAATTCGGCAACTTCGGCAGAATCTGTTGACAAGATATCTGCGCCATACATTTTCCAGAATTCTATCGCAGCGTTATCGTCGGGTGAAACGCGGCGCAAAGCATTTATAGACGGCGCCAAAGTGATTCTGCCATCTTTTTCCTTCAGATCGGTGAAATAGGTGGTCTCGCGCGAAATCACCAGCGGCGGCGGCGGCACGAAGCGCGCAAATACATACCAGTAAACAACAGACATCACAATCAGCAGACCCGGTACTATTTTCTTCATGAAAGTTTCCTTTGGCGCAATGCATACGAAGAGATGCCGGCAGACTACTTTACAGCAGAACAGCCAGCAGCATCTGAAGCAGTTCGTATTTATGCATCAGCTCCCAGATTCCCATGCCAGAACCATCAGCGCTGTAAAGATGATAGGGAATATCAAAGTCGTTCGGGTCAAGGTTGTGTTCAAGACAGTATTTTCGCACCATTTCTTCGACCGACATGGTTTCGCCATTCTCAACCGAGCCATGTACGACACAGAAGGGAATCCCGTCCTTAGCGGGATCACCGAGAAAGCGGTAGTCGCACTCCTGCGACGCCGGCACCAGCGCCGACTTCAGATACTTTCTGCGCACCAGTTCATCGATGTTGATACGGCCGGTTTCAAGATCGAATTCGAGTTTGTCCGCATTGTCATTGTCCATCATATACATCTCGACAGCGCCCATCAGTACGCGCTGGTTAGCATAACAGGCCTTACCGCGTGCCTGCTGTCTGGCCTTGCGAAAATTTGGTGTCGCAAACATCGCCAGGTAAGCCGGGTTCATTATGTCGGCGTTAGCCTTTGCAACACTGTCAGGCACCGCGAGAAACGCGGTATAGTCAGTGGCCTGCGAATATCTGATGCCGAGTTCGGTAATCTTTTTGATGACCGCTTCTGACTGCTCCATGGTCTCAAGTGTCCTTATCTGCTGACGTGCAGCAATACTGACAAACCAGGGTGCAATCGTCGCGAAAGTTTTGTCGGCAGGAATATCGAAGTCGAGCAGGCTTTTTCCGGCAGCGTCTTTAACCTGATATTTTCCGGCCTTGAAAGGAAGCACATAAAAGGCCGTCTGCACAAGATTGCCATACAGCGGCAGGTAGCGACTGCCTTTTTCGTCATAAAGACAGGCGTTCAACCCGACCGCCCTGATAATATCTGCCGCAGACTGGTCTACCGATTCTCCCGGCGCCACAAAATTGCAACCACCATAGAAATCGCTCATATTTGCCAGATCAGAAAGATATCTGATTCCGCAATATGCGACTCGAACCGGTTTACGAGCAGCTTTGAGCCACAACTGCCTGAGCGCGGTCTGAGTCAGGTGTTCGCCATCTGTTATCAGAACGACCCCATCGTATTCTTCTTCTGGAAAAGCTTCGAGATGTTGCCATCGCGTCGGCCCGAAAAATTTGATGCTGGCAAGCTCAGCGCGGCTGACCTTCTGCAAACCTCTTTCGTTGATGACGAATATCTGCAGGGAATTTTCACCGCCGGCCGCCAGACTGTCGCAAAGACCGAGAGCTCTGGCCCGGTTCGACTCTCCCATCGAACCGCTGGCATCGATGATCACCCCGAGCCGAAGATTCGTCTTAGCAGAAGAAAAATCCCTGCCCGAGATTCTCAGCAGACTGAAACGATTGCCCTCCGGCACCTTATAGAACGCCGTGGCAACTTTCGCCTGATTCTGCAGAGAATATGACAATTCGATATCATTCATGCCGCCTTCGGCGAACTCAAGTTTTACATGCGTTTCAGCAGCTGAAGAATTGACGCCGGCACGCTCATCATTACAGGTGAACCCGCTTATTCCCTGCGAATCCTTGAAGGTTGCCGCCAGCCTGAACTTAATACTCTCACCGGAATCGCGGTTACCAGCGCCTTCAGCCGGCGCATCGCTGTAGCTGAGAGGCAGAAGAATGCGGTATCTGTCATTTTCGCACTCAGCCGGAAAATAGCAGCGAAACCTGACACCAACCCGCGCATCCTTTTCGACCGGAAAAACCCTGATGACAATTTCGCCATCTTTCTGTTCAAGCAGCCCGGGATCGACCAGACGACTGGTAATTTCGTGATAAATTTTTCTCGCTTCGGTAATTTCGCGCACTTCGCCCTTAACCCATTCCTTGCCGTCGGTATTGATCCAGAAACCGGCGGCAAATGCTCCTGACGGCAGCGAAAAGCGATACAGCCCCTCGCAGCGCACTGAGCTCATGTTCTGAAAGCTGTCTTCAACTTCCATCAGGATCAGGCCATTTTCGCCATTGAGAGTGACTGACCTCTCCACCATTCGCACCGCCTGACCTTTCGACCATGTTGTAGTCAACGTCATTGCAGTATTCGCAGACAGAATCTGCGGTATCAGAAACAACGCGATGATAATGCTGGCAAACTTTTTCATGCTATTTCACCTCCGCCGGCCGGTAAAAATCAAGTGTCAGACGACGTTTCGACCCGTCCTTCGTGATGCAGGCCCGTAACCATCTGCCAGTCGGGATTTCTGCTTTGACAAACTGCATCTGCACTTCACCAAAGCCCCGATAATTGTGAACTGCACATCTCACCCTGTCATATTCGCTCTCGCCGGCCACGAAGTAGCCGTTTCTCGGGCACTGGCGCGCAAGATCTTCGGGTATGCTGTCGCCGCGTTTCAGTTTGGCAAAAGTTGCGCCGTTGGCCTTTTTCCATTCAGACAGACGGTTAGCGCACTCTTTGGCTTCATACTGCAGCGCAATTGAATTGGCATGTTCAAGCAGAGCCTGCCCCAGACCGTCAGCGCGATAGGCAAAGGCCAGCTTTACCGGCAGCCTGATATCTTGAAAAAGCGCAATAGATGCGCGCTCGCCGCAATTCAGCGCCAGCTTTTCGCGCGCAGCAGACTCGCCCACACAAACAGCCATCCGCTGAGCATTTTCCGACATGATAAACAGACGCTGGTCGCTTTGCTGTTGGTTAAATGCGTGTCTCTCAACCGGCATCTCGATAAGCTCAACTTCACGCCCGTAAATCTCGGTCTTCTGTGGTTGCACCGGCATGCCCTGCGAGATGGCAAAGTCTCTGAGGCCTGCATACTGTTCAGCTGAGATTCCTGCCGAAACAACGACTGATGGCAGGCCGGACCCGCGCAGGTCAATATCACCAAACAGTGAAACCTGCATTGGCCCCTGCGGCAGAAAATCTTCGGGTTTTTTACCGGCAAAAACTCTCTCGAAAAGCTGCGGGTCATTACGCCGTAAATTGTTAACGAATTTTGTAAAATCTGGAGCGATTACCAGATGCATACTGGCTGACTGAGCAAAGCCCTGCAAATCAGCGATACCCTCAAACCAGCCGGGAATAGAATACATAGCGAACTCATAACCGGAAACAGGCGTTGGTTCACCGGTTATATCGACTTCAACAACCAGTTTCCCTGCGGCAGCATCTGATTTTATCTCAAGACTTTTCAGACCCTGCAGTTTTTTTAAAAAATCGTATGCTGCCTGTTGATAGCCTTCAAAGTTGGCAGATGCCAGGTCTGGCATCTTTAACTGATGACTGCAGGCGAACTTTCCGGTTGCTTTGTCAAAACTGTATTTGCCCTGCAACGGGCATTCAGCAAGGCCCTGTGCCGGCAGACCGGCAATTTCTCCCTTGCGCAACTGCCTCTGCAGCTTGCGCAGATTTTCCCTGCAACGATAATCGAGTTTATTGCTTTCGCCGGCCAACTCTGCCGATAATGCCGTGGTGAGGTCGGCAACAGCATGTTCAGACATAAAACGCAGGTGGAATAACGCGTTCTGGTCGAGTGTCGCAAAAACTTCCGGAAAAGGCACTCCTTCGCTGACAAGTGGATGTTCATTACGATGTCTCTCAAAATAAGATATAAAAATACTGTATGCTCCGAGAAAAACTTTCGTACCGTCGGTTTTTTCGCTCCAGAGAGCAGAAACGGAATTGCGCCTGTCTTTGTTCCGGCCGATGGCAATGTAAAGGATGTCGTCAGCAGAAAAATTTTCCGGCATTATGTAGAGCTCGCCGGACAGCAGATTCCAGGTTTTGTCAGCGCAGGCGTTGAAGACCGGTTGAAGCTCTTCGATGCCTGCAATTGATTTCCAGATCTCAGCCGGAGTCTTGATCCGGATGACAGTCTCCCACTGGTATTCGTCAGCCGCGATACCAGATGCGGCACAGAATGCCATTAACAACAGAATCATCGCTGATATTCTTTTCATCATGCAGCCTCCCTGACCTTTTTCTAAGATCATCCTACTCCAGACAGCATGCCTGAGCAAACAAATGAATTCAACCGTGACGCAGTGCGCCGCGCAAATCTGCTCTATTATTGACTTGCGGCCGAACGGTACAAGGGTTATACTTATTGAACGGAGATATAAGCTAACAAGATGAATACACATAATAAGTCAAGCAAGGTATGGTTAAGGTTTTTGCTGCTGAGTATCGCTTTGGGGCTGTTTGCCAGCTCACCTGTCATAGCGCAGCCGGTATTGGGTGCAGACTGCTACAGCCGGGTTTTTGAAGAAAAAGCGGTCGGGCACAGCCTGGTGAACGCCTATCTGTTGATGTACGCCGCCCACAACGTCTATGAGAATCGTATCGATGTTGCAAATTTTCTTGAATTCAAGAAGCGATTCAAGGAAATATTTGAGCCGCTTGGCATCGATCGCTTTGATTTTATCGATGTTCGCGACAAGACTGCCGACACCCAGGCTGTCGTCATGTCGAATGATAAGCTGGTTATAGTCGCTTTCAGAGGTTCTGAAAGCAGTAAGAACAAAAAGTTCAGCCCGTCCAAGTTCGCCTACGACTGGATATTGACCGATTTCAACTTCTTCAAGAAGCGCATCCTCTGGTGGGGCTGGGGTGTCAAGGTGCATCGCGGCCTGTATAACGCCATGGAAGTCGCCTACGATGACCTCAAAAAATACATCGACAGTCACATGGCCGGCACGCCAAAACGCCTGTGGATCACCGGGCACAGCCTTGGCGCCGGCATTGCGCCGCTGGCCGCAAGCCGACTGGTCGATGATGGCCTCAGCATTCAGGGCATTTACACCTACGCCGGGCCACGCATCGGCAACGACGAATTCGTAAAAGCCTTCAAAAAACGGTTTCCCGATATGCAGCGCTGGGTTTTCGATAACGATCTGGTAACCAAACTGCCGTTCAAAATCATGAAATTTCAGCACTGCGCGCCGCCAAACAACATCTACGCCGACGGTAAAATGGTTCTGGCCGATGGCGAAATGCGTGGTCCCGGCAAAGCACGCAGTCACGCGCCGGGCATATATCTGCAGAAAATCTATGATCTGCTTCCCCTCGACCTGAAAGCGGTAGTTCCGGCACCGCCAGGCCTGGTAAATGATGCCGGCATCGCCGACAGCGAACTTGAACGTGATTTCAACAACGCAGAACAGAGCACAGAATCGGATTCAGACAGCACCGACAAGTGAGTTCAGACAGTTGACCAATTCGTATCGTGTCGGAGAATGGAAAGCCTCGCGACAGAAAGAAATTCAGATTCTGCTGGCAACGCTTAAAGAATATCTCGAAATAGCGAACAGCGCCTACATAATCAGAAGCAGCGGCGATTTCACCCGGCACACGACAGTGCCGGTCGCATTGCCCGGCGCGATATTTACTGCCCCTGATTCTGTAGTCGCTGTGGGTGGGATGTTTGAGCCAAATACCAGCAACGATTTTTTCAACCGGGTCGAAGACGTAAACAGCATTTCATTCTTTCTCATTGAAGATGGCGACAAGCGTGCGCTTAAAATAGTTGTAGAGTGCGTGCTGCTCAACAACAGTCTCCCGGCCAGCAACTTTACCGAATCGACTGTCGCGAAACTGATGCGCGACACCATGGTAACCCCTGCCGCCATGTAAGCGGGGATTTTGGAGAAATAACAGCAAAGTGGTTATACAGCATATCATTGGCAAGGTCTGGCTCAAAATACTGATATTGTGCTTCACTACGGTAGTGTTGTTCAGCCCGGCTGCCAACGCGCAGACGGCTGCAGTCGACTGGCAGCCGGACAAAACCCTGGTCTTGATGGCCGGACTGCTGACCTGGCAAGATAACTCGCTCGCTACCTATACTGCCGGCAACCGTTATGACCAGAAGCTATACGGTATTCTTCGCCAGCGCGGCGTGCCGGCTGATAACATCGTTTTTCTCAAAGACAGCAAGGCGACGCTGGCGGCGATAAGGCGGGCGTTGCAAAAACTGCTGGCGAGAAGTAACGGGCAATCGACCTTCATGTTCTATTACACCGGCCATGGTGAAAAATCTGCTGACGGGCAGGAAACCTATTTTCTCAATTACGACTGCGATGCGAACAATCTGAACGCTACCGGTTTCAGTCTGAGTGAAATGACAGAGACGATCAAAAGCAGCTTCAAAGGCAAGAAGGTTATTCTCACGGCGGACTGCTGCTATTCAGGCAATCTCAACCGGGTCGCCGACACTCTCGATGCCGCCGGCATCGCGACGCTGGTGCTGAGCTCGGCAACTGCCGCCAATGAATCTACCGGCGAATGGACATTCACAAAATCGCTCAATGAAATTCTCAACGGCTCACTGCTGAGAAAATTTGACGAACCCGAGCTTACCGCCACTGCTGCCGCTGATTACATTGCCCACAACATGGCCTGCGCCGAAATGCAGCTGTCGAATTACCATCTGACATCGCGATTTCCAGCCAGATTTGTGCTGACCAGACTGAGTGCGGCAATCGGAAAAAACAAGCCACATCTAGGCGAATACATGATCGCAACTGACGATGGCGAAGAATACAAAGTCAGAATTGTTGACCAGAACGGCAGAAAATGCAGGATCCACTACATCGGCCTCGAAGGAGAACCCGATGTCTGGCGCGATTACGCAAAGCTCAAACCGATCGACTGGAAAACCTGGAATGTCGGCAGCAAAATCGAAGTCGAATGGGAAAATGAGTGGTATCCCGCCCGTGTTTTGGAGCGGGAAGGCAACTTTCATTACATCCGCTACGACGACCACGAAGAAGTCTGGAACGAATGGGTCGCCTTCGACCGCATCAGAGACGGCAGCTAGT
>CAZMWO010000084.1:0-1461 GCA_964569565.1 uncultured bacterium
ATGCTTACCGCCGCGCCATGCAGACGGCCTGGAACGAATCGGGCCTCAACATGTCAGACATGGGTATGCTCGAAGCCAACGGCAGCGGAAACCCCGAAGAAGACATTCTGGAAGCAGCTGCGCTGGCTGCGACCCTTCCTGTCAAAGAAATCTCAGCTGAAAACCTTTTTCAGAACAATGATCAGCTGTGCGCACTGACCAGCAGTAAGAGCTTTATCGGCCATACCGGCTGTGCTGCCGGTCTGTTCAGCCTGGCCAGGGCTGCTGTCAGCCTGCATCAGCGAATACTGCCGCGCTATCCCCTTCTCAAAAGCCCGTTGCCCGAACTGCAGAAACGTGAAGACTTCTTCTTTACTCCATCAGAACCTCAATTCTGGCTGCGCAACCGCATTCAAGGGCCAAGAACCGCTGGCGTCAGCAGTTTTACAATAGACGGCAACTATTACCACGTAGTTCTGCAGGCTTTTGAAAACGAAGAACTTCTTTCGGCTGCTACCCGCGAAAACGTTGAGAAGCGCCGCGTCTTTCCGGGTGGAGAACCGGAAGAGAGTCTTTTCATTATTGGCGGGATCAATGCCTGCGACACCCGTGAACGTCTGGCCGCCCTGCGCAATATGGCTGACCGCCCGACCCGCGAACTCGCACGCGAATACTGGCAGCACTATGCACCCGGCGCTGATGCCAGGTCATTTGCCAGCATAGTAGCAGATTCGCCTGCTACCCTGCAGCGACGCATAGAAATTGCCCTCAATCACCTTTACAATAACGAGGGCCAGCCCCTGCCAGTCAACCCTGACATTCAAGATCGCGTTTTCTACAATCCTCGGCCAAATGCAGAACAGGGTAAGATTACCTTTGCCTTCCCCGGCTCAGGCAACCACTTCCTCGGCATGGGAACAGCGCTTGGGCTTACCTGGCCCGAACATCTGCGCAGGCTCGACGAACAGTATGAACTGCTGGCTGCTCAATTTGCACCGCGTCTGACCGCGCCCTGGCGCCTCAGCTATGCCGAGGGCTGGCAGGAAGACGCCATGCGCCGACTGCTCGCCGACCACAACTCGCTGGTTTTCAGCCATGTTTCATGCTGTGCTCTGGTGAGCGATATAGTCAGAAGTTTCGGCATCGAACCGCAGATTATAATGGGCTACAGCCTCGGAGAGACCGCCGGCAACTTTGCTACCCGCAACTGGCGCGAACGCGACGAAATGGTGCGGCGCATGCGCAGTTCGAACCTGTTTACCACAGAATTGATCGGGCGCTACAACTCGCCGCGGAAACACTGGGGCCTCAGCGAAAAAGACGAGATTGAATGGTATCTAGGCCTGCTTTACAGCCCGGCTGAAAAGGTCGAAAAACTGCTGCCCGACTTCCCGCAAACTTATATTCTTATCGAAAACACTCCAGAAGAATGTGTCATCGGCGGCAACCGCGCCCAGGTCGAAAAACTTGCCAAAGCGGTCG
>CAZMWO010000084.1:1471-1958 GCA_964569565.1 uncultured bacterium
TCTGGTCGGCTATGGTTGCACGACCTGCATCGGCAAAGCCTTCTTCCCGCTCGATGGCGTTTCATCGGTGCATTGCGAAGCGGCATTGCCCTCGGCCGAAGACTATCGCGCCCTGCATCTCTACGACTGTCACCCGCCTGCCGGCATGACCTATATCAGCAGCGGCAAAGGCGTTGTGTTCACACCTGAACGTGAAGTCTCAGCCGATTCGATCAAGGCTCAGTGCATAGGTCGTATAAATTTCATCAAATGCGTAGAAGCTGCTTATGCCGAAGGAGCCCGCCTGTTCCTCGAAATCGGCCCGCGCAATTCGATGTCACGCATGATCTCGACAATTCTCGGCAACCGCCCGCATTTTGCCCGCTCAGCCCTGTTGCACGGACAGAACCAGACGAGTTCAATGCTGCGCTTTATAGCAGCAACCGCCGCTGAAGGCGTCAAAGTCGATCTCGCACCGCTATATCAGAAGATCGAAAAACCTGCAATC
>CAZMWO010000084.1:1968-5179 GCA_964569565.1 uncultured bacterium
GAGCCGGCCAGCAAAATACCCCCGATAACTGTAAGGGTCGAGCATCAGATCGCTCTCGACAAACTGAAGCAGGTGGTTGCGCCAGCGACAGCTGCTCCAGCAACCGCCACCAGAACGGTACCCAGCGAAAAAGTCATGACCGCAGAAACAACCAACCAGCCAACACCAGTCAGCCGGCAAATTCCGGCTGAAACGAAACCGATTCAATCTCAGACACCTTCGCAGCATCCGGCTTCAACCCAATATCAGCCCAGCGTGCAGCATGCGCCAGCCTCTCTACAAACCGGTAATGCCGGAGAGACTGCCAATCCACTTCTGGCAGAATGGGTAGCCGCCCAGCAGGAAACTGCGCGCGCACACGAAGTATTTCTGCGCCTCAGCAACAAGCTCAGCCAGGCCCAGACCATGCTGCTCGAACAGCAACTGAACCTGCTACAGGGTCTGCCTGCCGATAACTCCGGCATTGACTGGCTTGCCCCTCAGCCGCTCTTTAATTCTGCCACGGCCGCGCCTGTGCAAACAGCACAGTCGGTGCCGGCGCTGCCTGCGAAGCGTGTTCCAGCCTATGCACAGCGCATGCCAAAACCATACACCGGCCCGCTGTTCTTCGACTGGGCCGGCTCGATGGAATTCGCGGTCGGCAAAATCGGCAAAGTGCTCGGCGAATATTTCGCACCAATCGATGCAAATCCGACCCGCGTGCGCCTGCCCGATATTCCTCTCAATTTCGTTGACCGCATGGTTCTCGTCGAAGGCGAAAAGGGCTCGCTCGGCAAGGGCCGCTGCGTCACCCAGCACGACGTCTATCCCGACGCCTGGTATCTCGACAATTATTGCATGCCGACCGGCCTGTCGGTAGAAGCCGGCCAGGCTGATCTGTTCCTCTCCGCCTGGCTTGGCATCGACTTCAAGACGCACGGCATCGCCAAATACCGCCTGCTTGACGCAATCGTCACCATTCACGGTGCCCTGCCCCGCCCCGGCGACACGATCAATTACGATATCCGCGTCGATCGCTTCATCAGACAGGCCAACACCTATCTGTTCTTCTTTGAATTCGATGGCACCATCGACGGGCGCCAGCTGATCACCATGCGTAACGGCTGTGCCGGATTCTTTACCGACCAGCAGCTTGCCGACGGCAAGGGAATCGTGCTGACCGACGACGACATCAGGCCAGATCCACGCCCCAACCTGCCCGGACGGCAAAACCTGCCGACCATGCGCGTAGAATCATTCAATGATTCGGCCCTCGCCGCACTTCGTGCGGGCAACCTCGCCGCCGCATTCGGCAGCGAGTTTGCCGGCCTCCCTGTCACACCTCACACGCTTCCCTCCGGCAAAATGGCTATGATCGACCGCATTACCGAAATCGACCCGACCGGCGGCCGCTTCGGCCTCGGCCGCATCAAAGCCGAAATCGATATTCCTCACAACGCCTGGTTCCTTACGCAGCACTTCTGCGACGACCAGGTCATGCCCGGTACCCTGATGTATGAAAGCTGCATGCAGTCTCTGCGCGTATTCCTGCTGCGCATGGGCTGGGTCGCTGACGCTTCGACCTGCGCCTTCGAACCGGTGCTCGAAGTTCAGAGCCAGCTGCGCTGCCGCGGCCAGGTCATACCCGGCGTCAAAAAAGCGCTCTACGATATCTCGATCAAAGAACTCGGCTACAACCCCGAACCTTACGCAATCGCAGATGCGCTGATGTTCGCCGACGGCAACCGCATCGTGCAGGTGCTCAACATGAGCATACGCCTCTCCGGCGCCAGTCGCGAGAGCATTGAAGCCCTCTGGCGCAACCGCATACAGTTCCCGGCTCCCGCTCCTGCTCCGCAGATGAGCGAAGTTCTGCCCGCCATCTATACCGGCCAGCAGATTCTCGAATACGCGATCGGCAAGCCCTCGCTCTGCTTCGGCGAAAAGTTCGAAGCCTTCGACCGCGGCAAGTTCCTTGCCCGCCTGCCCAACCCGCCTTATCTCTTCGTCGATCGTATAACCGCGGTCAACGCCGAATTTCTCAAGATCAAAACCGGTGGCATCGTGCAGGGCCAGTTCGACATCAGCCCCGACCACTGGTTCTTCAAGGCCAACCGCCAGACCAGCATACCGTTCTCGGTGCTGCTCGAGTTCCCGCTGCAGGTCTGCGGCTGGTATTCGTGCTTCATGGGCTCGGCCTTCGCCGCCGACAAAGATCTGCACTACCGCAATCTCGACGGCTTCGCCACTCTCTACGAAGACATAAACGTCAACAGCGGTACGCTGACCGCTACGGTTAAATCGACCAAAGCTGCCAACTCAGCCGGCATGCTGATACAGTCGTTCGACATGCTGGTAACCCAGGCCGGCCGCACCATTTACGAAGGCAGCACTACCTTCGGCTTCTTCTCTGAAGAAGCGCTCGCCAATCAGGTCGGTCTACGCGGCATCGAGCTTTACGAGCCTTCTGCCGCCGAAAAGCAGCGACACGTCGATTTCCCGCTCGAAATCGTCTCGCCGCTCAACCCCGAAGACACCCGCGTCGATACCATGAATGGTCTCACCCTTCCCGGCAAATGCTATCTGATGCTCGACCGCATCGAACTCTGCATTCCCGACGGCGGCCCGGCCGGACTCGGCTTTATCAGAGGCACCAAAAAGGTTGACACCAGCGAATGGTTCTTCAAGGCCCACTTCTACCAGGATCCTGTCATACCCGGCTCGCTTGGCCTCGAATCGTTCATTCAGCTCATGAAAGTCGCTGCCATCAAACGCTGGGGTCAGCAACTCGCCGGGCGCAACTGCCATTTCGAGCCGATCGCGGTGGGACTCAAGCACAACTGGTCATATCGCGGCCAGGTTATTCCGAAAGACGATCTGGTAACCGTCGATGCCTGCATCACCCGCGTCGACGACGCCGATCATCTGCTGGTTGCCGAAGGCTTCCTGAAGGTAGACGGCCGTATAATCTACAGCATGAAAGAATTTGGGCTCAGAGTTGTAATTGACGGCTAACTTTGCTATCCTGCCCAGACCACATCGAATATTATGAAATTCACGCGAGTTTTCCTTGAGGCCATCGGCTACGAATTGCCGCAACACATCGTTACTTCGTCATGGATCGAAGAACAGCTCGCTCCCCTGTACCGCAAACTGCATCTACAGCCAGGCCAGCTCGAAGCGCTGACGGGAATCCGCGAGCGCCGCTGGTGGGGCCACAACCATATCAATG
>CAZMWO010000084.1:5236-8399 GCA_964569565.1 uncultured bacterium
CCGGTTGAAGACATTGGCGCGGTCGTTTATGGCGGCGTCTGCCGCGACAACTACGAACCGGCCACCGCCTGTCATGTCGCTTCAGAGCTAAAAGTGCGGGCCGAAACAGCGATATGCGATGTTTCTAACGCCTGTCTCGGAGCCATGAACGGCATAATCGATATCGCCAATCGTATCGAACTCGGCCAGATCAAGGCCGGCATCGTCGTCGCCTGCGAGACCGCCCGCGATATCACCCAGATCATGATTCAGCGCATGCTCGAAGAAGGCACCATGGAATTCTTCAAGCAGGCGCTCGCCACCATGACCGGCGGTTCCGGCGCCTGCGGCATAGTTCTCAGCGATGGCTCCTACGGGCACAAAGGCCCGCGACTCGCCGGTGGTGTCACTCTTGGAGCTCCAGAACATCACCGCATGTGTCGGTGGGGCGCCGATCAGCGCATCCCGGCCCGCGCCCCGCAGATGATGGAAACCAACGCCATCGGCATGCTGCGCCATGGCGGCGACCTGATCCGTCGCGTCGGCGAAGCCTTCTGGCGCGAACTGAACTGGACAAGCGGAAAGCTCGACAAGATCATTTCACATCAGGTGGCGAGCGCAAACCGTGACGCCATTCTCAATAACCTCGGCCTCACGTTCGAAAAAGACTTTTCGACCTTTCAGTTCCTGGGTAACATGGGCACGGTCTCATTGCCGGTTACCGCAGCAATTGCCATGGAACGCGGCATACTCGAAAAAAATCAGAAAGTCGGCTTCATCGGCATCGGCAGTGGTCTCAACAGCATGATGCTCGGATGGGAATGGTAACATGACATTCAATCACGCAGATTATCAGGATATCTATCCTTTCGCGCAACACCATTTTACGCACAAATCAGGCCTTAATCAGCATTATGTCGATGAAGGCAAGGGCGAACCCATTGTCATGGTGCATGGCAACCCAAGCTGGTCGTTTCTGTACCGCGACATGATCAAAAATTTCAGAGGCGGATTCCGCTGTATCGCTCCCGACCACATTGGTTGCGGCCTTTCCGACAAACCTGGCCTCGACAGTTTTGGCTACACACTGCGTGAACACATCGATAATCTCGAAGCGCTCATCGAGAGTCTACAACTGCAACAGCCTATCAACCTCGTTGTACATGACTGGGGCGGCGCCATCGGTATGGGCTACGCCACCCGGCACCCCGAAAAGATCAGACGCATGGTCGTTCTCAATACCGGTGCATTCAGGCTGCCGCCAGGCTGCCCGTTCCCCTGGCCGATCTGGCTGTTCAGAAACACCGACCTTGGCGCCTGTCTGAACCAGACATTCAACGCCTTTTCGTTCATCGCCAGCCATACCTGCTCGCTTAAAGGCATGAGTCAGAAAGTACGCCACGGCTTTCGCGCACCTTACGACTGCCCAGCCAACCGTGTAGCCACTACCCGCTTCGTGCAGGATATCCCGCTGGTGCCGAACGACCCTTCTTATGCCGAACTGGTGCGCATCGAAGAGAATCTGCACAAACTTGCCGACAGGCCTGCGCTGATCTGCTTCGGCCGCCTCGACTTCGTCTTCACCCGTCACTTTTACAACGAATGGAAGCGCCACTTTCCGAAAGCCACCGCACGCAGCTTCCATGCCGGGCACTATATTCTCGAAGACGTCGGCTCTGAAGTATTCGCCCTGATGCGCGAACTGCTCGAATCACGATCCTGACCGCAGGAGCACAAACCATGTCTGAACCTCAGGACCAGGGCTTCAACATGGCGGCCTTCATCCGCCAGAAAGCCTCAGAAACCCCGCATAAACGCGCGATCGTAGTTCCCACCTGCCGCAATCGCTACGGCCGCGTTGCCTATACGCAACTGACTTTCCGGCAGCTCGAAGAAGAAACCAACCGCTTTGCGCGTGGCTTTAACCGCATCGGCATCGGTCGTGGCACTAAAACCGTGCTGATGATTACGCCCGGCATCGAATTTTTTATCGCTTTTTTCGCTCTCGGCAAAGTTGGCGCAACATTGGTCATGATCGACCCCGGTATCGGCATGGCCAGCCTCAAGAAGTGCATCGGGGAAGCAAAACCCGAGGCCTTTGTAGGCATTACCAAGGCGCATGCCGCGCGCGTGCTGATGCGCTGGTCACCTGACACCATCAAAATTCGCGTCACCCTTGGTCGTCGTCTGTTCTGGGGCGGCCACAAGTTTTATGACCTGCGTGACAATGACGCTTCGCCTTATGAAATTCCGATGATGCCGCGCGACGAAATGGCGGCGCTGATGTTCACTTCTGGCAGCACCGGCATTTCCAAGGGTGCCGTCTATACTCAGGGTATTCTCTGCAGCCAGGTGCAGTTCATTCAGGAAATCTACGGCTTCACCCCCGATGATGTAGATCTGGCCACTTTTCCGCTGTTCGCGCTGTTCGATGTCTGCCTCGGCATGACCGCGGTGATTCCCGACATGGATGCTACCAAGCCGGCCAAAGCTGACCCGCGCAAGCTCACCGAAGCGATCAACGACAACGGCGCCACTTCGATGTTTGGCTCACCGGCTCTCATCGACACTCTCAGCCGCTGGGGCGTCGAAAATTCAGTGACGCTGCCATCGCTGCGCATGGTGCTTTCATGTGGTGCGCCGGCGCGCAATGACATTCTGCAGCGTTTTCATCGCATGCTCACCGACAAATGCGAGATTTTCACACCTTACGGCGCCACCGAAGCCCTGCCGGTCAGCTCGATCGGCAGCCGCATGATTCTCGGCGAAACCGCGCCGATTACCGATGCCGGCGGCGGCACCTGCGTCGGCATGCCCATTCCGAAAGTAAAAGCGCGAATCATCAAAATCAGCGACGAGCCGATTACGCAATGGAGCGACGATCTCGTCGTCGCTGCCGGTGAAATCGGCGAGATCACGGTTACCGGGCCAATCGTCACGCGCGAGTACTATTGCCGCCCCGAAAGCACGATGCAGGCCAAAATAATCGATGGCAACGATGTCTGGCATCGCATGGGCGATCTTGGCCGCATCGACGAGCAGGGCCGCATCTGGTTCTGCGGCCGCAAGTCGCATCGCGTAGTCGGCGAAAATCAGACCTGGTTTTCGATACCATGCGAGCGTGTCTACAACCAGCATTCACACGTCTTCAGAACCGCTCTGGCAGGCATCGGCGAGAAGGGTA
>CAZMWO010000084.1:8426-10693 GCA_964569565.1 uncultured bacterium
GAGCTCGAAAAGGGCGTCGCCGAAGTAAACACCGAAAAGCTTATTGCAGACCTCATCGAGATCGGCAGCAAATACCCGCATACAGCGGCCATCAAGCATTTTCTGATACATCCGGGTTTCCCTGTCGATATCCGCCACAATGCCAAAATCAGCCGCGAAAAGCTATCAGAATGGGCCGCCGAAAAACTCAAAGGCCGAATTTAATGAATCCTGATATCTTATATCGTACACCCAGAGGCTTACCACTTATTCGGGCTCTCGGCGGAATCTCATTCGCTACAACTCTCCCCAGGCGAAATTATATTGTGAATTGCTATGGCTTTGCGTCAAAGCTGCCTGGCTCGAAGTTTTCGCTCATGAGAAACCCGCCTGCGCCCTTAGCAAGTAAAGTAAAGCGGTTTTAACTTTTTTTGCGGTTATCAACAACAGGAGAGAATCTATGACTGATCAAAAGCACGAATTAAGGGCCGGGCAGACTGCGTTGGTGACTGGTGGGAGCGGGTTTCTCGGGCGCGCGATCGTCAGACAGCTGCTCGATAAAGGACTCAAAGTGCGAGTGCTCTGCCGCAAAGACTACCCTGATCTTATCGAGGCCGGCTGCCAGATTTTCAAGGGCGAGATTTCTGATGCAGAGCTGGTCGATAAGGCTGTGCAGGGCTGCGACATGGTGTTTCATACCGCTGCCAAAGCAGGCGTTGAAGAGCCGTATTCTGAATATGAAAGAATAAATTACCGCGGTACGCTCAACGTTCTCGATGCGTGTCGCAAACATGGTGTCAGTC
Organism: uncultured bacterium; assembly: GCA_964569565.1. Taxonomy (GTDB): domain Bacteria; phylum Muiribacteriota; class Ozemobacteria; order Ozemobacterales; family Ozemobacteraceae; genus Rifleibacterium. Next base: position 9,209 of record CAZMWO010000084.1, read on the forward strand.
GCCTTATTTATACCAGTTCGCCGAGCGTAGTTTTTGCGCATGGCAATGTCGAGGGCCTCGATGAAAGTATGCCCTACCCCGACCATTACGATGCTTATTATCCGCAGACCAAGAGCATGGCCGAAAAAGAAGTGCTCAAAAGCAATTCGGACAAACTCGCTACTGTCGCGCTCAGACCGCATCTGATCTGGGGCCCGGGCGATACCAATCTTGGGCCGCGCCTGGTTTCGCGCGCCCGTGCCGGCCGTCTCAAATTCGTCGGCGATGGCATGAACATTGTCGACACAGTTTATATCGATAATGCTGCCGATGCGCATATTCTCGCAGCCGAACGCCTGTTTGTCGGCAGCCCGATCGCCGGCAAAGCATATTTCATCACCAACGACGACCCCAGGCCGATTTCTGAGATCACCAATCTGATCATCGGCGCCGCCGGCTGCGCACCGGTTACCGCGACGATTTCGCCGAAAGTTGCCTGGTTCATTGGCCTGTGCTGCGAGTTCGTCTACAAGACCTTCAGATTGCAGGGCGAACCGCCGATCACCCGCTGGGTCGCCGGCGAACTCTCGACCGCCCACTGGTTCAACATTTCCGCCGCCCGCCGCGATCTTGGCTACGCCCCCCGCATCAGCATCACAGAAGGCATAAAACGCCTGCACGACTACTACCAGAAAAAATAGCCTGACCAGTCGCATGAAAATCTATAACATAGCTGCGGATTTTCATGATAATCCGCAAGATTGCCCCCTAAAAAAGAACAACGCCGCGAAGCAGAGTTATACTCCCGCACATAGATTTATACGGCTGCGCATTCTATATCGGCAAAAAGGTCTGAGCCAGCGATTCAGACAAACATCAGGTCAGCCAGAAGCGCTGGTCTGACGAGAAATTAAATCTCCGACTCTTCGTCAGCCTTAGCTGCCTTTCTCTGTTTTCTGCGATATCTGATGCCATCGATGAACTTGTACCATGAGGTCGAGAACAGTCCAAATGCCAGACCTAATGACACAAGGCCGAGTCCGAAATATGGAATCGGACTTTTAGCTTTTGCCATTATTTCAGCAGTTATCAGTTCGCGATCCTGAATCGCGCGCGTTTCGCTGAAATAGAAAACAGCTATGGTAATAATTGCCGGCGCCGCACAGATCAAGCCCATGAGCATCAGTTCTTTGACTTCGCCAGGCGCAGGTTCAACCAGTTCTTTTTTCTTAAACCATCTTGAAATATCAACCAGAATGAGGCCAAGCACCATGCCCACAAAAGCGCCGGCTATAACCGCCCACATGAGTATGGTTTCATTTCCAATTCCGCCGTGAAACTGCATACTACGCGCCCCCTCTCAGGTAATTGCAAATTGCTTTTGATAAGTCAAAGATACAACTTTTTCCGGTAAATCGCCAGTAGCAGGCAATCTTGCAACAGATAGTGCTTGGCTTTAGAGAAATTTTGGGTTAAAATATTCGCCTGCTTTGAAAAGTTCTATAT
>CAZMWO010000085.1:0-10660 GCA_964569565.1 uncultured bacterium
CCGGCGCGGGCAACACAGATACAAGACAACATAATTGCCAGCAAAATTATCAGAGTTTTCAGCTTCATGGTTATCTCCTGCAACAGCTATAGTGTAATAAATGCCGGCAATAAAATAAACCTCTATCTTAAACCCTTTTGAATCGGCTGGACATTCCAGCAAAATCTGCTAACATATCGAATCTATGAACTCCATTGCCGAAAACGTCACTGCGACATCTTGCCAGCTACCAGAAAAAAACTGGGCAGATCATCTGCTCATTGCTGGCCTGATGATATACGCTTTTTCCAGCACATTTTCAATTGCCGCAAGCCAGATCGGCCTGGGCCTGGCATTTATCGCCTTTATTTCGCTCTATCGAATTGGCAGAGCAAGTATCACATCAACTTCATTCGCCAGACCGTATGCATTTCTGGTGCTTGCCGGCATCCTGGCAGTCTTCCGGGCCGAACTGCCGGTATTGGCATTTCTGGGCCTGAAAACTCTGCTGGTTGCCATCTGTTTCTTTCTGCCTTACTGGTCACAGTTGGGTGATTCACTTAAAAACAAAATACTTGTTACTATTGTGTTTTCGGCCTCTGTAACAGCATGCTTTGCCATATATACCGTTATCAGCGGACTTGCTCCAGGAGGTCGTGCAACCGGTTTCTTCTCAATGTCACTGACATTTGGAGAGACACAGGCCATGCTTGCGCTTTTGATTCTGGGATTGCTCTGCCACAGCCACTCTTTGAAATCGCAACTGATACTGCTGGCTGCATTTATCCTGACGTCGTCTGCCGTATTCCTCTCGCTGCAACGAGGAGTCTGGATAGGTTATCTGGGGGGAGCAGCATATCTCGGATCTCGCAAATATAAAAGAGTATTCGCCGCTGCAATAACATTATTGGCAGTATTAGCTCCTGTGGCGTACCATCACGAGGCCTTTCACAAGCGTCTTCTTGGCTTCGATTATAAAAAGACGCTTGAACTGTATGAAAGCGAACCATTCTCGAAAGAATTCGATGACGGCGTCTTTGAGGCTAATTATCTGCGGCCTACCACCTGGACAAGAGGGTTTCAGATGATCAGAAGCAGCGCGATCTTTGGAGTCGGCCACAAAAACCTCAAACATTGGTATGAATTGCTTTCCAGTGAGCAGGAGCACAAAAAATGCTTCATTTTTTCTCATCAGCACAGTAATTTTATGCAGATGCTTGCTGCCGGTGGCTTTATAGGTCTCACTGCTTTTTTCTTCACAATCCTCGCAACATTAAAAACTATCGGAGAAGCTTCTATCGACGATTGCAGAAAACATTCAGCTACAGCTATCTTCATCGCTTTTATTCTATTTGGTTTAACCGAAAATGCATGGGGAGATGAAGAAGTCAGCATGATGGCTTTCTTTCTTACCGGGATGCTGCTCAGCTCGAGTCAGGAAAAAGCAGTTCAGGCTTGACCAGCTTTTTCTACGGCTGAGAGACAAACTGGAATGCCCGCAAAGAATACCAGTGAATTCAGAATCGTTTCCCGATAAAGTTCGCCGGTAAAAGGTGGAAAAACCGCACGCAAAAAGGTTGCGAGCAGAAGCACGAACATCAAAGCGCAATATACTGACAGCAGCAGACTGTTATGCCGCAAGCCTCCGACAAACCATCTGCGGTTGCCAGCAAGCGACAACAATGACAACGCAAATACTGTGAGAAAATAGTATTGCCAGGCGATGAACCAGTTCATCGCACTGCCAAGGTTGGCGAGCGCCCAGAAATATGGCAGACACACCAACATTTCATCAGGGATCATGCAAAGCTCAGCCCGCCGTCGCAGTCTGAAAAATATCAGAAATGCGATAAAAATCTGCTGAAATACTGCACCAGTCAGGTTTCTGCTGCCCGGCAACGATAACATCGCAAAAACCAGAAACACAAGCAGATACAGTCTTGAACACCATACTGCTGCTAATTTGAACAATAACTTCATCCTGCCAGTAATTTCCCGGTTATATTGTGCTCATCTGAAAAAGAGCCGAGAGCAAGAACGGTAAATACTGACACAATCACCGCCAAAATTCAACCATAACATTCGATCGCACGGATTTATGACCTCTTGCTACTCTATGGTATAATGTCGCCAGTATTCATTCGGAGGTGGTTTTGCGTGCTTTATCGAGCCGACTATTCGCACCAGGGTTTTAAAAGCGTTTCTGATCATTTTTATAATGAATTCGTCAGGCGAAACCCGGTTACAGCAAGCTGGATGGGCGACCATCAGTTCGACGGACTTCTGTCTGAAGTGGGTGCTGAAGCGGTCGAACGCAACATTTCATTTTTGCGGGAAATGCGACACCACTTCTCCTCACTTCCAGAAAACGAGCTCAGCCTGGACGAGCAGATCGATCGCGAAGCGATACTGCAGCTTATCGACCAGCAGCTATTCTGGGACGACGACCTCTGTCGCTGGAAATCAGGGCGCGACCTTGCCATGAACATTGGCGACTCGATATTTCTTCTTTTTGTCCGCGATTATGCCCCGCTGACTGAAAGAGTGCAGGCAATCATCTCGCGCCTGCGCTCGGTGCCGGCATTCCTCATGTCAGGGAGAACGCTGTTTCAGCGGGTGCCCTCGCTCTGGGGCGAAATATACCTGGACTCGGCCAGAAATTTGCCCGGCTTTATCGACACCATCGAAAACTCAATCGGGCGCCAGATTCCTGCAGCTCTGCACAACGACTACAAAAGTGCAGCCTCAGAAGCGAAGCGAGCCCTGGCCGAATTTTCACATTGGCTTAAACACGCGATCATGCCGAAAGCCGGGCATGAATGGTCACTTGGCCCAAATGGCTTTCAGGCTCTGCTCGCGGGCAAAAAACTTGGTCTGAATCAGAACGAAATTCTTGATCTTGGCAAAAAAGTCTTGCAGACAGCAGGTGAGAAACTGGAAACCCTCAGCTGCCTCATTCTTGGTGTTGCAACTGGTTCAGCAACCGGTGCCCGTGCCGAAGTTCAGAAAAAAATAAGGAATCACGCTCCGAAGAGCTTTGAACTCTCGCTGGAATCATTCAGAGAAGCACTTGAACGCAGTCGTGCTTTTGTTGAAACCAGCGGATTTGCAACAGTTCCGGAACACGAAGAACTGGAAGTAATTGAAACGCCTGAATTCATGAGCCACCTGATTCCATTTTCAGCCTATATCGGGCCCGAAAAAACCGCCGGAACGCAGAAAGGAACATATCTGTTAACCCGTTCGCAAGCAGATGGCTCGACGGGCTATAACTTTGCAGACATCATCAATTGCGCAATTCATGAAGGTTACCCAGGGCATCATCTGCAGTTGGCTGCTCAGAATCTTCACCCCGGTCGAATGCGCTCATTCTGTGAAAGCATCGAGCTGATAGAAGGTTGGGCAAGCTATTGCCAGAATCAGGTACGAGAACTCGGCTTCGAGACTTCTGCCGAAAGTATGTTCGCCCAGGCAACTGAAGAGGTCTTCAATGCCGCCCGCCTGATCACCGACGTTAATCTGCAGACCCGCACCTGGAACTTCAATGAAGCTGTGAACTTTCTGATGGATCAGACAAAAATAGACAAAAACTCTGCCGTGGCTGAAATTAAACGACAGACGCAGTCGCCTGGTTGCCAGATCAGTGGCCTTGCCGGAGAATTCCTGCTACGCCAGGTAAAGCAGGATCTTCAGCAGAGTTTCAAGGGCAACTTCTCCGAACGAGCCTTCCATGACATGGTACTCTATCAGGGCAGTCTGCCGTTTGTCACCATACGTCGTTACTACCCGGAAATTATGAAAGCAACTATCAAAACACATCACAGGGGCTGAAATGACCTTTCGACAACAACTGTTCATACCTAACAAACGCGCCTATATATCTGGCCTCAAACGTCCGGCAGTAGAATGTATTATCTGCTCGATCATTAACGACGACCCGGCCGTAGCCAATCTTACCGTCTGGAAAAATGAGACCGTAGCTGCCTGCGCCAACCTTTATCCATACAATGCCGGGCATCTGCTGCTTTTTCCGCTCAGACATATCAAAGATCCCAGAGAACTTACTGCCGAAGAATCCCGACAGATGCACACTCTGCTTTGCCATTCCCTCGAAAAGCTGTCGGCTGTCTATAATCCCGAAGGCTATAATGTTGGTTACAACATTGGCGAAGCCTCGGGAGCCAGCATAGAACACCTGCATCAACACATAGTGCCACGTTACCCGCGCGAACTTGGCTTCGTCGATATAACCGCCGGCGCCAAAATTATCATCGAAGACCCAAACGTCACTCTCTCGCGACTACGCGAGGCTTTTGCCGACGTCAAGTTTTAATTAATAGCAGCTTTCAACACAGAGATTCTGTGTTATAATTCTCACGATTTTATCTACCATGGAGGACACTTATGAGAACTGTTAGCGCACTCTTACTGACAGGAGCACTGTTGGTTGCCGGCACTTCATTCGCCACAGAAGGCGACCTCAAGTATCTTGGCTTCTCTCAGGAAGTAATCGATGAAGCCGTCTCGATCAGCGGCATGACCCCGATCAAGCAGGCAGAACCAGTCCCTGAAGCAGACGAGGCAACACAGGTAAAGGAACAGCTCTACGAACTTGGTCGCACCAGATCACTCTCTGCCAATCTGCAGGATCGCTCTGAAAATATTCGCGACGAGGTTCTATCATACTGGGAACACATGTCACCTGATGCAGCACAGGCCGAACCGTTGAGCGACGAGCTCAAAGCTTCGCTGACAGCAAACATCAGAACTGCGCTTGAAGGAAATGGCTACCGCATCACCCAGCTCGATCTGCTCGATCTGCCTGAAGGCAGTCTGCACAATAAGCTTAGAGTGGTCGTGCGAGTTTCAAAAGAACTCAAAACACGAAACAGCTATAATGAAATCCAGGGCAATCTGGCCGAAGTCAAACAGATATGCACAGCTGCAGCCACAATAGATGGTTATAACTATCTGTCTGAGCTGACAACATTTGTGGCAGAGAACCCCAAAAACAACTACTACTACGAAAAAACCATCCTTAAACCCTGATTTAACGTTATGAGCATGCTCGCCTCGCCAAGACAGACAACCAGACTCATGGTATATGCCATGATCTGCACGCTGGTCACAGCCTTTGGCTCGATCGGCGCGGTTCTGGCCGGCAATGTAGCGCCACAGTATTCCCTGATGGGCCTGTTTCTCGGCTCTGCCCTCGGCGCCTTCATTTCGGTTTACGAATCAACTATCATCGGCTGCATGGCGGGCATGTTCACCGGAGTTCTGGTAGCTCCCCTGATATTCTATTTCATTGACTTCGAAACCGCATATCTGGTTGTATTCATTATGTCTCTTCTTGGTGCCATAATGGGTGAACCGCTGGCGCTCTTCTGGAGAGAAGCTCATGAGACCGACTCCGAAGACAGCGAAGACTCAGTCGCGACCGTAAAAGAAGACCAGGATTTCCCGGAGCACGAGCAGTGAGTGTTATTCGACTGATAATGTCTGAAAATAAACAGGCTTTCTCTGGTCACATTCCGTCAGCTTCAATATCTGCAGTTCTCTGGGCGATAGCTCAGGGTGTCGTAAATACCGACTCGTTCTGGGAAAAGGTAAAAGAAGTCGATTCAGGCCTGAAAGAGCATTTTCTGAGCAATCTCGACAACTCTCCGCTGCTCGAAGGGCATGACGACGGACTTCTGGTTATCAGCTGGGATCATCACTGTATCGAATCTTTTCAGGCTTACCAGCCTGTGCGCCACATTGGCGAGGTGCTGCCGCATAACGGAAGTTTTCTCGAGTCCGACAAAGACCCAGTCGAGTATTGCATCAGCAGCATCTGGAGCATTATCGATCATCACTTTGAGGAGAGCAGACACTGATAATGGTTAATTGTCAAAGTTGTGGCGCCGTAAACAATGAAGATTCACTGAGTTGCGTAGCATGTAACCGGACCCTGCAGGTCGTCTGCCCGCAGTGCAGCTGTAGAAACCCTGTTTCAGCAGCGGTCTGTAATCAGTGCGGTCGAATTCTCGACGAAAAGAATGACCCCAGGCTTTTTCAGAAAAAAACCGGCGACCCGGTTGCCGAAATGTATGAAAAACCGGTAAAAAATCCTTTCACCACATATTACCCCAAAGAAGCTTTTTTAAAAGTCATTCTCGGTGGCTTCATCTTTGCGCTGCTTTACATCAGCCAGATCTTGAGCGGACATCCGTTTATACTGCTTGCAATAGGTCTGGTCAGCGGCATAATCGCCCTGTGGGGGCTGGTCGAGATCACATTCTGGGTAATCGAAGACAGTGATATAGAGCCGCCCGCTGCTGAAAAAAGCAGCGAAGTCTTTCCTGAGAGTTATTCAAAGTCTCTGCCACAGGCTGGCGAATCGTTTGAGAATGATGAAACCGACTCTATTCCGTCAGCAGCCGAGACACTTCCGGAACCAGAACCGATTGAAGCTGAAATTGCCAGTCAGCCGGAAACTAAAGGCAAACAGAAGTTTGAAACTCTTGCCGAGTTCCTTGCCGACGGACTTGAAAAAGAAATCGCCGCCACCCGCGACAAGGCAAAACGCTCACCTGAAAATTACGCATTGCTCATGCGTCTGGCACAATTGCACGAAGAGCGGGGCGAGATCACACTTGCTCTCGAAAGCCTTCAACAATGTATGAAATTTGAGCCGGAAGTAGCAGAGATATACCTCTACCACGGCATTCTGCAGCGCCGGCATGGCAACAACGATGCGGCCAGAGAGTCTTTTTCGAAGGCACTCGAGCTCAACCGTTTCATGTCAAAGGCCTATTACCAGCTTGGAATTCTCGAACGCTCACTCAATAATATTGCCGAAGCCCGTAACCTCTTACAGAAATGCATTCAGCTTTCGCCTGATGATCCTTATGCCCATTACCAGCTTGGTATGATCTATCGTGAACTCGGCGAAACTTCACTGGCACTGATGGAAATCAAACGGGCAACTATTTTGCACCCCACCGATTCCTACGGTCACAGCAAACTCGGTCAGCTCTATCAGCAGAACAGACAGTATGACCTGGCAATATCAGCCTATTCTCAGGCGCTCAGCCTCAAGCCGGAAGATCCCTTCGTGCTTGAGCGGCTCGGCGAAGTTCTTGCAGCTAAAGAGATGTATGAGCGGGCTGCCGAGCTATTTCAGGAAGCGCTGGCGAATCAGTTTCATCCCCGCGTCGAAACCATGATTTCGTTGGGCCAGGTTCTGCGCCGTCTCGAAGATTACAAGGAAATCGAAGTTCTGATGAACGAAGTGCTCAGACTTGAGCCGGACAACTGTGATGGAGCATTTTTAAAAGCTGTCGCCATGATAAAGCAGAATCGCAGCGTCGAAGCCATAGCGCTGCTCGAAAAGCTTACCGAAAATCCGACAGCCAGTTACGAAGCCTGGCTTGAACTCGGCAAGCTTTACCAGGCCGATAAACATCCTGACAAAGCGGTTTCAGCTTTCATCAGAGCTTCAACCAGCGCGCCAGATCAGGCCGGCATCTGGAACAACATCGGTATACTGCTTTCGAATCAGAAAGCTTACGAGGAGGCTCTTAAAGCCTTTAAAAAAGCGGCCAGCTTTGATTATACCGATTCGCAGATCGCAAGCAACCTGAAGGCTGTTCAGAAAAAAATCGAGACAAACTGCCAGCGGATTATCGAGGCGCGCAGCGAAGAACTTGAAAAAACGCCTGATGATCTTGAGTCTTATCTGGCCATGGGCCGGGCTTTTGAGATAATGGAAAGAACCGATGATGCTATGATGGCATACCAACGCCTGCTGGCGATCAATCCCGAGTATGTGCCGGGTTTGATGGCTTACGCAGAACTGCTGCGCAAACGTGGCAAACTCAAAATGGCCATGCGCTGCTATCGTGAAATCATCAAGCTGCAGCCTGAAAATGCTGACACTCATCTGTTCCTTGTGCAGGCCAATCTCAACCTTGGTTTTCTCAACGAAGCTCTTCGCCATGCGGTTATTGCTCAGAAACTGGTTCCAGAAGATCCGAGAGTCCACTTTCTGCTCGGCAAAATATACTTTGCCAAAGGTCTGGCACCCCGCGCACTGAAAGAATTCACTCAGGTGGCGGCATCAAACGCAGAACCAGATATAATAAGCTGGGCCGAACTCATGCGCCGGCGACTGGCAAGGACAAGCTCATGAACAAACGCAGACATGAACCTTTTCGCGACTCCGGGCTCTTCCTCGCATCTCACTGTCGGGTTCTTCTGACCACGGTCATACTCGTTCTCTGCGGCATGAATCTGCCCGCCCAGGAATTTCAGACGCCTGGTTCTGAAGTGTCGGTAAGAGACCTTCTCGAAGGCCACAAGCGAGCGCCCAGATCCGATACGTATTATCTCATGGCGCTTTCAGAGGCACGCAAAAACAACATCGAAGCCGCAGAAAAGGCAATTAAGACCGGCCTGCAGCTCAATCCCCGCAATACCAGACTGATGAATCTAAAAGCTGCGCTGCTGGCACGCCAGGGGCGTCTGGCCGAAGCCCGTTCTCTGTTCATAACAGTTCTTCAGCTCGACCCCGAAGATCGTTATGCCAGAACTTCTCTGAACTCCGTCGAACGTATTCTGCAGCCAGAGCGTCGAACTCTGCCGATTCTCTCCCGACCGGCCGCCACAGCGGCAAAGGATAGCCCCGAGGCACCGGTTACCGTTAAACCTGCCCCCACCGCGCAAAAGGTTCTTGAAGCGAGCTATTTTGTAGAAATCAAGGATAAACAGGATTGCTATCACAGCATGTCAGCGATAAAACGGGCACAAACTGCTTTCATTCAAGCCAATCCAGCCCGAAAAAGCGAGTTTTCGCTCACCACCCTGGTCTCGGAAAAGCTCCTCACAGCTGTGCCGGTGTGCCCCAAAGGTGGGTCCTACAGCTGGCAGAACGATGACGCAGCATGCAGCACACATGGCACCTCTGCCGAGGCCGGCGCAGAAGTGACAAATGTTTTTAACGAATTCAACAATGGCATGAGATCCAAGCTGAGTCGCAACTATCTCGATGCCCTCAAATCTTTTGAACAGGTAGTAATTCTCTACCCGAGATGGGCAGAGGCCCATTTTCAACTGGCCGACACTCTGTTCAGGCTTGGCGAAACCGACACCGCTATAAACGCTCTGCGCAACTGCCTCAAATATGACGCAGGCAATCTCGATGCCCAGCTGCTGCTAGCCAACCTCTATTTTAAAAAGGGCCAGAAAGATGCTGCACTCAAAATTCTCGATACCGTCACTGAGAAGCACCGTGGCACGGTCTACGGCCTTGCAGCCAGAAGCGTCGCCGCATCGATAAGGTCAGGGCGCAATTACTATCAGATTTTTCCGCCCAACTGACCATGAAAAAGCCGATAAAAAAACTTGCTTTTATCTGCCACCCAACCCGCGAATCATTACCGCCGCTGCTGATAACGCTGTTGCAGTGGTCTGAAGATAACGGCATAACCGCCCGCCTCACCCGAAGCATGGCAAAGAAAATCGGACGACCCGAGCTGGGCCTGGATGTCAAAGATATGGCGGCCGAAGTTGAGATGATAGTGGTGCTGGGCGGTGATGGCTCGATATTGCAGACTGCGCGCACTTTTGCCGGAGACGGGCTGCCAATTGCCGGTATCAATCTCGGACATCTTGGTTTTCTGACTCTCGAAGAACCTAGAAATGCAATTAATACGCTCGAAAAGATTCGTGACGGGCACTTTAAAATAGAAAACCGCATGATGCTGCGTGCCAGTGTTAAAAGGGCAAACCGCAAGGTATTCTGCGGCATCGCGCTTAATGACGTAGTCATTCAGAAAGAGCCGATGCTTCGAGTCATAAATATCAAAGTTTCTATTTCAGGCTGTGTGGTTAACACATATCATGGTGATGGGCTTATCTTCTCGACTCCGACCGGATCAACCGCCTATTCGCTCTCTGCCGGAGGCCCGATCGTACCGCCCTGGGTAAATGTAATCATACTGTGCCCTCTTAACTGCCACACGTTGAGTGCCAGACCGGTTATCACCTCTGACCAGGAGACCCTCAACGCACTTCTTGACTGCCGGCATTCCAAGGTTGACCTCGTTCTCGATGGTCAGGAAAGCTTTCAACTTCAGGACGGCGATGAGGTCGAAATTACCCGGGCCCAGGAACTTGGCCGCGTTGTTGTATTCAAATCACGCAACTTTTTTGAAGTCCTGCGCAAAAAGATGAAGTGGGGCTGATTACAGGAGAAGATATGAAATCTGTCAAAACACTCTTTCTGTATGCACTTTTGTTATTTATCTGCACCAGTGCCGGCGCAAACTTCGATCCTAATTTCAATTTCTCGGCAAAAATCAGCGACCAGCAGCAGGGAATAATTCTGATAGACATGCGTGTTTCACACGCCCACATGCTGTATCGTAATCAGCTCAGCCTGAAAAGCTCACACGGTTCACTCAAGATCGAATGGCCGCCTGTTACCGAGAAGAAGGATCCTTTCGGCGACAGCATGGTCGAAATTTACCCGTCTGGCAACCACCAGATCAAGATTCAGATGGTTGCTGAACAAGATGTCAGCGGCTTCGAACTGACTCTTGGCTATCAGGGCTGCACCGAACAGACCTGCTTCATGCCGACTACCAAAAAATTCAATCTGACATTTAATCCGCCCTTAAAGGCTGCTGCCACCCCC
>CAZMWO010000086.1:0-10556 GCA_964569565.1 uncultured bacterium
TGTCATTTTTTGCTCCCGAAATCCGCTACAGTTCAGACAAAGGCCCGGGCGGACCAGTACGCGAATTCAAACAGATGGTCAAAAAACTGCATCAGGCCGGTCTGGAAGTCATTATCGATGTTGTCTACAATCACACCTGCGAAGGCAACCACAACGGTCCGACCATGAGTTTCAAAGGCATAGACAACCCGACCTATTATCGCCTGGTAAAGGACAACCCGCGCTATTACAAAGACTACACCGGAACCGGCAATACCATAAATGTAGTCCATCCCCAGACACTGCAGCTGATAATGGACTCACTGCGTTACTGGGTCAGCGAGATGCATGTCGATGGCTTCAGATTCGACCTGTGCTCGACACTTGCCCGCGAGATGCACTACTGGAACCAGCTATCAAGCTTTTTTACCATCATTCATCAGGACCCCATTATCAGCCAGGTCAAATTGATCGCCGAGCCTTGGGATGTCGGCGAAGGCGGTTATCAGGTTGGCAACTTCCCGGTTCTCTGGGCCGAATGGAATGGCAAATATCGTGATGTCATACGCTCTTTCTGGAAAGGTGACGGCGGCTATGCGGGAGAAGTTGGTTACCGGCTGACTGGCAGCAGCGATCTTTATGAAAACGATGGCCGCAGGCCCTATATGAGCATAAACTTCATTACAGCTCACGACGGTTTTACGCTCAAAGATATGGTGTCTTTCAACGACAAACACAACCACAACAATCTCGAAGATAACCGCGACGGGCACAACGACAACCGCTCATACAACTACGGACACGAAGGTGACACCTCGAATCCATACATCAAAAAGCTCCGCCAGCAGCAGATGCGTAATTTAATCGCCACCCTGCTGTTTTCGCAGGGAACCCCGATGCTGTGCGGTGGCGACGAAATCTGTCGCACTCAGCACGGCAACAACAACGCATATTGTCAGGACAACGAAATAAGCTGGTTGAACTGGAATCTAAGCGAAGAGAGCCGCCAGATGCTTGAATTCACCAGCAAGGTTATCGCTATACGCCGCGAGCACCCGGCCCTGCATCGAACCAAGTTTTTCCAGGGCCGACAGATAAGGGGCAGCAATGTAAGAGACATCATCTGGTTCAGACCCGATGGCGGAGAAATGGATGACGAAGACTGGACCAGTCCGAACACCCGTGGCCTTACCATGTTTCTTTCTGGAACCGGCATCGATGACGTCGATGAAGATGGCATACCTCTGCACGACAACAATTTTCTACTGATGCTCAACGCTTCGGCCCGCGACGCCGATTTTTATCTGCCACGTTTTGAAGCACAATGGGAACTGCTTATAGATACGGCCAATCCCGGCAAAAAAGAAACCGGTCATTCAGGTGGCCGTAGCCAGATGCGGTCCCGCTCGCTCAAGTTGTTCAGATGCTGTCAGAAGGTAGAGCCTCCGGCATCGCCTAACAACTGAGAAGACACAGTATTTGCCTATATTCTTTTTTTCGGCTACAATGACGCGGAAAACTATCATTGGAGCAGGCAGATGAAAAGATTTTTTGCATCGTTACTGGTTTGCTTTCTGTTACTTGCTGCGACGGGCGGCGCAAGCGCCGAATCCGTCGAAATTTTTTATGGGCCTGAGGGTGGTTTCAGTCGCGTTAACAGCGCACGCACACTCCTTTTCAGTGATGGCAGCAGAAAGCCAGCAACTCTGGCAAATTCGCTGATGCACCGCATCGACCGCCTCGAACCGGGCAGTACGGTAAAAGTCGCGATGTATTCGATGAGCGACTACCAGACGCTTGATTTCTGGCTGCGGGCTGCTGTCGACAAACAACTCAGCTGTAAGTTGCTGCTTTGCGGTGTTTCAGAGTGGTCGGCCAGCAGCCGCGAGCGCATTGTCAAGGCGATCGAAAAAGCTTCTGATGAGGCCGCAAAAGTCGGAAAAAAGCTCGACTTCCAGCTGGCAGTCGTAACTGCCGAAGCAATGAAGCGCAACGGCCGTGAAAGCATGCTCGAAGACGGCAAGATCATCTACGGAACCATGCACGAAAAATTTGGAGTTTTTTATCGACCCGGAAACCCTGTTCCGCACAGCAGTTTCAATGGCAGCGCCAATATTTCTGTCACTTCAGATAAAATCTACGCAGAAAATCGTGTATTTTTCGATGAACAGCCGGCGGTGGCCAGGCAGCTCGCCGAAGAGTTCGCCCGCCTCTGGAACGAATATTCTGAAATCGTCTACGGGAAGTGGCTGCCTGAAAAATTTCTTGAAACCAGCCATGTACCGGGGTATGTCAAAATAGTTTTCAATTCTGAGCCAGTCGATGAATTTCAACTGACACGTATCGACAGAGAGCTGGTCAACCTGATTCACCGGGTCGAAGCCTCTGGCAGCCTAGATCTTGCCATGTTCAGCCTGACCCGGCTCGAGCTTGCCGAGGCGATTCTGCGTTCAGCCGAACGCAACCCCGGCGCCCGCTTTCGCCTGCTGCTCGATCATGCGCAGCTCGACGACGCTGACCCGCTGCAGAGCAAACTGGGGCCGTGGGTCGAGCAGAAAGCGGCCGAAATGGGTATAAAGAACATTCAGGTTCGCTACCGCTTCCGCCGTAATGCCTATGGTTTTAGAAGAGAAAAAACCGATTCTACTCAGCTTTCTCAGCCTGTTTCTGCATCACAAGAACGTGACGGTAAACGATAAAGAAATGGCGATTGGCAGTTACAACTGGTCTAATTCAGCCGAATTTTTGAACTTTGAAAACGTCATGTTTTTCAATTCCCTCTACAAGGACCATCAGAAGGTAATCGACAGCTTCAAGGCCGAATTCGAAACCCTCTGGAGCTCTCGCCTGCCATCCAGAATCGAACGACCCCGCAAGGGCTTGCCGCAGACGGTTACTCTGGCCGAAGGCAAAGCTCTGCACCAGAAACTGCTCAAAACTCTCGAAAAAGAAGAGAACCACAAGGTCCTCGCGACACTCGACCGTGAGGCATTCAAAACATTCGACCAGATCGTCGCCGACTCCGGATTGAGCGAAAAAGCTGTCCGGCGTGGCATTCGCGCTCTCGAAGCCGATCAGTTCATTGTAAAATGGAATAAAGACGGCATCGATGGCTTTTCTCAGGCTGACTGAACCAGCCGCGAATCAGAATATGCAACCATTCATAATTGATCAGTCACTAATCAAGCAGCTTGCAACCGGAACCGACCTCGACCTGCAAAAACTTGCGCATGCATACCGAATAAACTGTCTGGCAGGTCTGAAAAATGCCCGGCACGGCTGGCTCGGAGCGAGTTTTTCGAGCATGGAACTGCTGACCTGCATATATCATCGCCATATCGTCGAACCGGCAAAACCGATTACACAGAGACCCTCACTGCATCTTTCCAAGGGGCATGCAGTCATGGCGCAATACGCCGTTCTTGCAGGACTTGGCTGCTTTGACACTCAAAAACTGCTGACTTACAAACAGTTCGGCGGCCTGCCGGCTCATTGTGACCGCACGGTTCCAGGAGTTGACTCCGACAGCGGGTCACTCGGGCAGGGCCTTTCAAAAGCCATTGGCACTGCAATAAGCAACCAGGCAGCCGGCAGGCGCATACCGGTATTTGCGCTGATCGGCGATGGAGAGCTGCAGGAAGGGCAGGTATTTGAATCGCTGCTGACCCTCAAAAAGTTTAAACCATGGGGCTGCATACCGATAATCGACCGCAATTTCCTGCAATCAGACAGTCAGACAGCCGAAATCAAAGACGCCGAAGACTGGGCTGCCTTATTCAAAGGCATTGGCCTGCGCGTCATCGAGATAAACGGGCACAATATCGGCGAAACACACCAGGCCATCGCCAGCTTGCTCGAATCCGACGAACCGGGTATCATCATCGCGCATACGGTCAAAGGCAGCGGCAGTTCAATAACGGCCATGCCGAATGACACACAGCGCCGCGCGGGCATCTGGCATGGCAGAATACCCGACGACACCGAGTATGAGAAAATTGTTGAAGAACTGCTCAGGCAGATCGATCACCCGGCAATTACCGGCGCATGGAAAGAACACAATCGCGCACAGCCGGCTGAATCTGAATCGCCTGCCAACGACAGCCCTGCTGACAACGTCAGGGTTTCAACCGGAACCGCTTTCGCCAGCGCTCTTCTCGATCTTGCCGGCAAAGACAGCGATGTCTACGTGCTCGATGCCGACCTCGAAAAGTCTTGTCATCTGACTGAAATAGCGGCAGCATTCGGCAACCGTTATCTGGAGATCGGTATCAGCGAGCAGGATATGTGCTCTATTGCAGCCGGACTCGGCCTGACCGGCAGAATTGCTGTGGTAAACACTTACGCATCTTTCTTCAAACGTAGTATTGACCAGATATTTGCCTGCATCACCGAACAGGTTCCGGTTATTTTCGCCGGGCATTATGCCGGCATCGATTACTTTACCGACGGCAAAAGCCACCAGGCCCTCAACGACATAGGCCTCATGCGGTCGCTGGGCAATATCGAAATTTTCGAACCGATCGACGCAGATAACACCAGAGAAGTTCTCTGTCACATCATCGAACGTATGAAGAATGAGATTAAAGAAAGCGGCCGCTGTCGTCCGGCTTATATAAGATTGCACCGCACGCCCGGCGACAGCTTTTATGCAGATCCTTTCGTAGCTGACGAACCGGTGATTTTCACCAGCGGCTCAGAGATAATAGCCGAGAACCTGCTTTTTACCAGCGGACCACACATGCTGGAAGTGGCCTGCTCAGCCTCAGAAATACTGGCCGAAGAAGGCATTCCTCTTGACCTGGCTGCGGTTGTGCATTTCTCCGACGAGAAAAAACAGCTCAAAGACCTGCTTGGAGCGGCCAAACGGGTATTCGTGCTCGAAGATCACCGGCGCGAAACCGGCCTTGGCAGCTTTATCAGTGCAATCGGCAAAATTTCTCCTGTTTGCATAGGAATCCGCGATTACACACAATCCTCGCTGAGCCTTGCAGAAATGCTCAAACACCATCAACTCGACGCCGAGACGGTTTGTGCGGTTGTCAGAAAAGTCGCGGGTTGCAGCCATCACCAATAAGGAGCCTGAATATGCCAGCTTTCAGATTCAATCATAACAATATCAATGTCCTCGACCTCAAAAAAAGCATTGAATTTTACAAAAAAGCCCTCGGTCTGGTGGAAGTCAGGCGTAAAGAAGCCGCTGACGGGAGCTTCATCCTGGTCTATCTGGGTGATGGAACCGGTGGGCACAGCCTTGAGCTGACCTGGCTGCGCGACCGCAAGGAGCCTTACAATCTGGGCGAGAACGAATTTCACATTGCCTTCACGACTGATGACTACGCCGCAGCCCACGCACTTCACAAAGAAATGGGCTGTATCTGTTACGAAAACCCGGCGATGGGCATATATTTTATCGCAGACCCCGACAATTACTGGCTTGAAGTCGTTCCCCAAAAACTGATGCGCTGAAGAAACCGAGCAAAATGCCTAAATTTTTCAAACAGAGACAGGGCGCGCTGCAACCGGCGCATCTGATCGCGATCATATTGATACTGACCTTTGTCGGTATCGCGATCTATTACTGGCATCAGAGCAGAACTACCAGACCGCCGGTGGTGACGGCTCCGACATTCATTCCAATCGAACCGGCCCTGGCCGAGCAAACCCGCCTGCGGAACAATCAGATCTACGGTGGCGAACCCTCTACTGCCAGTCAGACGAAGCTGATGCTGCTGCAGAACATCGGCTTTTATGCCGGCTACTGCGATGAACGGCGCAACCCGCTCTGGGTCGCATATCGTCTTGACGCCAAGGATTTTGAGCACAGATTGAGTCGCCCCAAGGGATTCAGTATCGATCACCGCACCCTGTCACGGGTAGACCCGAAAGAGTATGCTAAAAGCGGCTACGACCGCGGGCATCTCGCTCCCAACTCGGCAATCGCCACCAGGTATGGCCGTGATGCACAGCTCGAAACCTTCAAGATGAGTAACATTGTGCCCCAGACACCAGAACTCAATCGCCGGGTCTGGCAGCGCCTCGAAAAACTTGAAGAAGACTGTGCCAATAACCGTGGCAGCATCTGGGTCATTACCGGCCCGGTTTTTGACGAGCATATAAAAACCATCGGAAACAATATTGAAGTCCCCGATGCTTTTTTCAAGATTGTCATCGACGAAGAACAAGAGGGCATCAAGGCTCTCGCGTTTCTGATTCCGCAGACAGTTACCGGAAAAGAACCCTTAGAACATTTTCTGACCAGTATCGACGAAATCGAAAAACTGACAGGACTCGACTTTTTCTGGCCATTATCAGACCATCTCGAAGAAAAACTTGAGTCATCAACAGCTTCCAGGCTCTGGTAACGGAGAAACAGCTATGAGCAAAGACAAAATGCACAATCTGGCCTTTATCGCTGGCGGTCTCATACTGATGCTGGCAATGCTGTATTACGTATTCGGTCAGACCAGCAGCGGCATGTACGCCACAGCCGTTATCAGAAACATTATACAACAGCCAGCTGAAGAGCCTGAGACAGAAGAAAAGGTCTACGCGGTAGATATTGAATTTACCGCCGGGCCTTATGCCGGCAAAGTCATGAGCACCGAACATTTTGAATCACCGGGATCGGTCTACAATCTTGACCTGGAAGTTGGCCAGACCGTTCTGGCTGTTGCCGAAGAGCAGGAAGGGCAGCTTATCACCGGAATAGACGAACATTACAAGGCTGGCAGGCTGATGCTCATATCGGCGCTGCTGCTGTTGTTGATCGCCAGTGTCGCAGGCAAAAACGGGGTTAAGGCGATGCTCGCCCTGTTTTTCACTCTGATCATGATTTTCGGTTTCATGGCAAGATTGCTTCTGAGTGGCTGGTCGCCGATTCCACTGACGGTTTTCTCATCATTGATCATTACGGCAGTTTACCTTCTTGTCATTGCCGGCAGAACCCGCAAAGGTCTTGTCGCCATGATCGGCACCGTCAGCGGCGTGGTGCTGGCCGGCCTGTTTGGCTGGCTGTCGGCAGTGTTGCTCAAGCTGACCGGCTACACTGGAGATGAAAGCACATATCTGCAGCTGCTCAGCACAGCAATAAACCTGCGCGGACTGCTGGTCAGCGGCATCATCATCGGCGCACTCGGCGCCGTAATGGATGTAGCGATTTCGATTGCGTCTTCCCTGCTTGAAATCTCGCAGGCGAACCCGGGCTACGACCGTCGCAGACTATTCGAAAGCGGTATGAATATTGGCAGAGATATAATCGGCAGCATGGTCAACACGCTGATTCTCGCGTATACCGGTTCTTCTCTGACACTGATCCTTCTTTTCGCTCTGCAAAAAGAAGATTTCCCACTTATCAAGATCATGAATATGGAATTCATCTGTGCCGAAATCGTGCGTTCTCTGGCCGGTCTTTTCGGCATGGTGCTTGCGATACCGGTAACTGCACTTGTGGCTGCTTACATTTATACGATGAAGAACCGGCAACAGGCAGCTGATGTCGCGGCCGAATCGTCCAATATTGAATAATTGCATTTCAATATGTTAGTCTGAACGAAAATCAGCAGGAGATAAAAGATGCTTGAATCACGAGTCATGCTGTTGAGCGACTATGCACAGAAATATGTCGAAAAGGGGCGCAAAGCCTCAGAAAGAAAGAGTTTCTGGGGGCGCATGATCGGAAGTATGGGAGGATCCAGTCCTTCTAAACGCAAACTTACAGCCGGCCTCGGCGACGAACTTCAGCCCGGGGAACTGGCTGCCGATGATTTTGCGCCATTCTGCCGCATCGACGACCGGACGATTCATATCAAGAAAAACGCCAGTGAATGCTGGGTAGCCATTGTCGAGGGTGAAAGCCTGTGGGATCTATCAGAATGGGGTGAAGACTACTGCTTCATTACACGCTTTCTCGCCGAAGTCTATTTCATGATCACCCGTGATGATTTTCGCATCGATGACGATGAAAAGACGGTTTTTCAGGCGCTGACCGGCTGTATAGAAGCTACCAGTGACGAAGTTTCGGATGCCCGCAATCTCGTTTACTGGACACTGCTTGACAACGTGATAGAAGACGAAGTCATAACCGACGAAGAGCATGAAACCCTTGCCAGAATCCGCAAAGAGCTTGAACTTGACGACAAGAACGTCAAGGAACTGCACCAGAAAATCATCGATGATTATTATGACATCACCTGCAAATTCAGCGAAGACGACACACCAGATCCTGACCAGCTCGAAAACATAAAAGAAATGGCAGCACGTCTCGGCGTGACAGTAAAATTCTAAGGAACCCATGCCTGAATGGATGATTACAGTTCGAACCTGATCTGTCTCGACTCTGCCGACACTGACCGCCAGCTTGCCGGTCTGGCCTATTTTGCCGCCTGCGACGACCATCTGCTGACGGACGAAGCCATGAACCGGCTGATTTATCTTGCAGAACACGGACAGAAACATGTATCAGACGTGGCTTCTTCGATCATTACCCAGGCCGTCGGCCGCCGCGAACAGAAGGCGCTGAAACAGCTGCTTATCAAGAAACTGCAGAAGGGGAACGAAAGTCAGATTACGCTGCGAGACCTTGAATGGTGCGTAAAGCTACAGACAGAAGAGTTAAAACTGTCTCTGGAAGACTATCTCGAAAGATGCTTCGATCCCAATCACATTTCGTGGCTGGTCAAAAATCTGCCGAAGCATTACCCGGACCCCGAACAGTTGTCGCTGCTGAAATCATTTCTGGCCTATGGTGACGACCGTATTGTCAGCAATACCATCGAAGGCATCGAAGCACTCAACGACCCCGACAATGTGTCGTTGTTTTCGCGCATGCTCAGTCACGCTTCGCCAAGAGTGCGCTCGGTTGCCGCCGAAGCGATTGCCAGGGTCAACCCGGAAACGGCACGAAAAGCGCTTTCTGACATGCTTAACCGGCCCGATCAGATAGAGTCGGTTAAAGCCGCCTGTTATGCGATAAGGCATCTGCCTGACCGCGAATTTCTCGACCTGGCACTGCCGCTGCTACGCAACCGTAAAGTTCGCGACGAAGCGGCCAAAACCGTGGCAAGTCTGGCACTCAAAAGAATTATGGGGCTTTTTGACCATGAAGTTTTCAATACCCACGCCGAGTTACGCGCCAGAGTGGCCGGTTCGATAATCGAACTGCTGCGCGAACAATGCAACACCAGATTTTTTCCGGTTAACGGCCGGGAAGACGCAGAACAGGGTGCCTGTCGCCTGACTACAGGCGAAACCGGAGTTTTCGCCTGCCAACCACTTATCAACGCTGAGCAGGCCAGACAGATTGCCGAAGACAACAAAAAAAGCGGCATCAGTTTCTTCTCGCGGCTGATCTATCGGCCGAAACCTGAAGAAATACGGCTTATCCTGTGCGAACAGCAACTGCAGCCGTTCTGGCTGATCGAATGTGAAGCCAGCCTTGACTACATCAGATCACGGCCGTTACCTCTCGATCTCGACGAACAGGTCTGTGAGATTAAAATCGGCGATCAGCTGATCAGGCCTGCCAAAAAGCGCGTCGATCTGACGATCGAAGAGCGCTGCCAGACCAGGCAGCCGATAAAAAGATTTGTCGACGCGATTACCGGAAAACAGGCTGATTTCAGCGAGATCTGTCAGAAAAGCCCGGCATCGGCGCTCAACCTCGGCAGTCCGGGTAAAGAAGGCTTCCAACTGGTTCCGCCAGCAATAAGAGCTTCGATACTGGTCAGGGACATCATTTTTGAATTCATGAAACCGCTTAAAGCCAGCGAGATTATTGCACAGGGTCTCGATATTGCCAGACTGAACCTTTATTTCAGGCCTGTGTATGCATTCGAATACGAATGGCTGGGCCATGACAAGAAAGTCAGTTTTGAAATAGACGGCGTAACCGGCCGCCTTTCAGAAGGACACAGGCCTTCCACGGGCAGCTTCGAAACCCTCAACGAAGCAAATCTTTTCGACATTGGCGCCGACGCTCTCGGTCTGGTAATTCCCGGTGGTGAAATAGCAGCCAAACTCGCTGCGGCATTTCTTGGCAAAAAGAAATAAGCGCTGTATAATTAGCGTCCAATTTGTAACCCTCCGGAGGAACGGATGACCATTCTCGGCAAAGAAGCCATTCTTGCAGAAATGAAAAAGGGCACCATCAAGATTGAGCCCTTCGACGAAAAAATGCTCGGCCCCGCCAGCGTAGATCTGCACCTTTCCAACGCATTTCGCGTATTCGTGCACCTGCCCAACGACCTGCGCATGACCGACGACATGGATTTCAAGGCCGCCACCAAAGGCATTCTCATACATAACGGCGACACCCTGACGGTTAAACCCGGCCAGACAGTTCTCGGTATCACCAGCGAAAAGGTCACGCTCGGTAACGGCCTGTCTGGCTGGCTGGAAGGGCGCAGCCGATTTGCCCGTGTCGGTCTGCTGGTGCATATTTCGGCTTCTTTCATGCAGCCCGGCATCTGCAACCACCAGGTTCTCGAAATATCGAATTTCGGACCGATACCTCTTCAGCTTATTCCGGGCACGCCAATCTGCCAGTTCATCTTTCAGCGCTGCGAAAGTCCCGGGCAATA
>CAZMWO010000087.1:0-10463 GCA_964569565.1 uncultured bacterium
GAGATCCCTGTCTGCGCACTCAAAATAATGCTTACACTCGCAACAGATTCTTTACAAAAAGATCAGTCTTCTTTTTCGAGGGCGATGCGGTTGCGTTCGAGCAGTGAGCCGTCGGCTCTGAACAGTTCAATAATAGCGTTGGTATACTCGACGGCGGCCTGTACTTCGGCAATACGGGCAGCAGTCAGGTCGCGCTGCGCCTGGGCCACCTGAAACGAGGTGGTCTTGCCGACGCTGAATCTCACTTCTTCGACGCGCAGCTTTTCGAGCTGTTTCTGGGAAGTGGCAGCTGTCGCGGTCATCTGCTGAACCGTGCGCTTGACTTCGATGAAAGCGCTGATGACGTCTTCCTGGATAACCTGTTCGAGATTTCTGATCGCTTCAAGACGCATTGCGTGCGAAATCTTTGCCCGCTTCAGCTCAGCTTTTTCGGCGCGGCGGCCCCGGCTGATTTCGTAGACGAAGCCGGCGCTGATGTCGTAGGTATTGCTGTCGCCGAGTTTGCTGAACGACTTGCCGGAACTGGTTGCGTAGCCGGTCGTGCCGATGGTGGCAAAGAAGTCCAGCCGCGGCAGCATGCCATTCTCACTTTGAACTATATCGAGTGCGTCCTGTTCGCTCAACAGGCGGGCCTGTGCGAGCTCAGGGCGCTTCTGCAATGCTGTGTCGATGTGGCTGTAGAGATCTAGCTGCTCGATCTGTTTGAGCAGAGGTGCGTCGGTCAGTTCAGGGCGCAGCGACCAGAATTGTCTGCTGTCGTGGTTGATTGCACGCAAAAGCGCGACAGCAGCGGTTACCGACTGACTCTCGGCATTGATGAGTTCTTCGTAACGCAGCGCTACTTCGGCTTCAGCGGCCGCTGCTTCCGATTCTGGTATACTCCCCGCTTCGATCCTCCGCCCGGTTTCTTCGCGCTGCCGTTCGGCGAGCTGCAGCGATTCTCTGACGATTTCGAGCTGACGCAGGCGCAGATAATACTGCCAGTATAACGTCTCGACGCGGGCGGTCAGCGCCAGCACGTAGCCCTGCAGTTCGTATTCCGACCAGTCGAGCTCGAGCTCGGCTTTGCGAAGAGATACCAGATTGACGTTGCGGCCGGCACCGCGTCGCAGCGGGTGCTGAAGCTCAAAGCCAAAGCGGGTGTTGTAGAGATCGTCAGTCGTCGCGGAACGGCTGCGTGACTGGATTAGAGAAAGACCTGTCCGGGTGCCGGAAGTCGAAAGCTGGTAGACTGCCACTTCGGCGTCAGTAGAATTGCTGATCGAGTCGTTGAGCCGCCGCTGTTGTGAAAGGGACTTGCCGACGCGCTCGCTGCTCGACAGTTCGGCGCTGAAAGCCGGGTCGAAGCGGGCTTTTTCCTTTTCGACGGCGGTTTCACTGATCTGTGGCTTGAAGTTTTCGACACTGAGAGCGATGTTGTTGCGCAAAGCGCTGTTGATCGCGTCATCGAGTGAGATCAGCAAGGCGGCGGAATCGCTGGCGAAGATGTTGACAGCGCCGAATTCACGGCAGTCTGATTTAGGCAGCTCGGTAACTTCTGCCGCCAGCGGGGAAAGAATCGTCAGCAATAAAAGTGTTACGGCCAGACTGTGTCTGTTCATGAATCAGCCTCTTTTTCTGCGGGTTTGCTGCGGAACGCCACGTCGAATTCGTAATATACTATTGGTATGATAAGTAGCGAAATGAAAGTCGAGCAGAGCAGACCGCCGATAACAGCGCGTGCCATCGGTGCTTGGACTTCGCCGCCTTCGCCAAGCCCGATTGCCAGTGGCAGCAGGCCGAGCATGGTGGTGAGCGCCGTCATCAGGATCGGGCGGCAGCGGTCAATGGCGGCTTCTTTGATCAGACTCATCAGGTCGAGGTCGCTTTTGCTGCTGCGCAGGTCGTTGATGTGATCGACGAGCAGGATCGAGTTATTGACGACTATGCCGCCGAGCATGATGCAGCCGATGAAAGACTGCACGTTGAAAGTAGTGCCGGTGAAATACAGCATCGGAATGACACCGAGCAGTGAGAACGGCACGGTGAACATGACTATGACCGGGTCATACAGCGATTCATATTGCACCGCCATAACCATGTAAACCAGCACAAGGGCGAGGAAAAAGCTGAACAGCAACTCGCGGAACGATTTCTGCTGTTCTTCGTAGTCTCCTGACATGACGATGCTGAAGTTGGCCGGCATCGGGATTTCGCGCAGTTTTTCCTGGGCTTCAGCGATTACGAAGCCGACGGCACGCCCTTCGATATTGGCTTCGACGTTGAGCACACGTTCCTGATCGCGGCGTTCGATCTGGGTCGGGCCCATCTGGTTTTCGATGTGCGCAACGTTGCGCAGCATGACCTGGCGCCCGGCCGAGTTGGTGACAGTCAGGTTGAGTATTTCTTCGAGCTTGAGATATTCGGCGTTTCGGGCTTTGACCTGAATGCGGTATTCATCGCCACCCTCACGCAGATTGCCGGCACTGCTGCCCGACATCATGGTTTCGAGAAAAGACGAAATTTTCGAGACAGTCAGTTTCTGGTCAGCGGCCTTGGCGCGATCGATGACGATAAGGCGCTCAGGCACGCCCTTTTCGCGCGAAAGCTGCACGTCGGTTATGCCATCGATGCCTTCGAGCACCTTTTTAACCGCTTCTCCGAGAAGATCAGCGGTTTTAAGATCGTAACCGCGTATCTGCACTTCGAGTTCATCGCCCGAACCCGAACCCATGCGCATCATGAACATGCCCTGGCCTTCTCTGATTCTGACGATCGAACCGGGGGTGCCGCTCAGGCGTTTGCGCAGTTCGGCCGAGACCTCGGCACTGCTGCGTTTGCGCTCGTTGCTGCTTTTCAGCGGAACTCTGATCGAGCCGCTGTTTAAAGAACCGCCACCACCGCCCATGCCGCCGCCAACATTGGTGAATACAGTTTCGGCCTCGGGAACGGCAGCCATGACAATCTCTTCGACCTTGCTGAAAATACGCTCGGTCAGGCTCAGGCGGGTGCCTTCTTCGAGTTCGATGCTGACCCGCACTTCACCTTCATCAGCACTTGGCATCAGCTCAGTGCCGATGTTCTTCGCGAGTCCGAGAGCGAGCGCCGAGAGAATTCCAAGAACGAACACCGTTTTTCGGCGGTGTTGCAGCACGAAGTCGAGCGCTTTTCTGTGCGATGCAAGAATAGTTCTTATAACTTTTTCCGACATTCGCCGCAATATGCCGCGGTTGCCATTGCCGATGCGCAGATAGCGCGAGGTCAGCATCGGCACTATGGTCAATGCGATAAGCATCGAACACAGCAGAGAGAAGGCAATGATATAAGCCAGCTGCTTGAACATGACCCCGGTCATACCTTCGACGAACAGCAATGGCAGAAAGATGACGACTGTGGTCAGGGTGCTGGCCAGAACCGGCATGGCAACTTCTGAGCTGCCGTGTATAGCCGCTTCCATCATGCCCATGCCGTTTTCGCGATGTCTGAAAATGTTTTCGAGCACGACGATCGAGTTGTCGACGAGCATGCCGATGCCGAGCGCAACGCCGCCGAGAGACATGATGTTGAGGGTGAAGCCGAAATAATACATCAGTGCGAAAGTGGCAACGATCGAAACCGGTATTGCCGTGGCAATGATACCGGTACTGGCGATATTGCCCAGAAAGAACTGCAGAATGATAATAGCGAGCAGACCGCCATAAAGTGCGGAAGAACTGACATTATTGATCGAACGTTCGATATATTTCGAGCTGTCGACGATCGGCGCCAGCCTCAGTTGCGGGATCTCTTCGTTGATTTTGTCGAGTTCGCTCTTAACCGCCTTGGCAACTGCGACAGTATTGCTGCCTGATTGCTTGTTGACCATGATACGCACGCCAGGTTTACCGTTGATGCGCACTATGCTGCGGCGTTTTTCCCAGAGGTCGATCACTTCGGCGACATCGCGTAATCTGATCAATTTGCCGGCGGTTTCGCCGATGACCAGACGTTCGATTTCCTTGACATCTTTGAATTCGCCGGGTGTGCGCAGGCGCAGTTCATAGTTGCCGGACTCGATCATCCCGGCCGGCAGGTTGATGTTTTCGGCGCGCAGTCGGCTGATGACCTGGTCGGGAGCTATTTTCAGCGCTCTGACTTTGTTGATGTCGATATTCACCTGAATTTCGCGCTGGTTGCCGCCCATGACATCGAGCGCGGCAACACCTGGAATACGCTCGATTCGATATTTTACCTGGTCATCGATGAGGTTGAGCATCTGCACCGGGTCGAGGTCACTGGCGGCGCCAATGATCAGCACCGGCATGGCGGCCGCATCGAACTTGCGAATGGTCGGCCGGTCAACGTCATCGGGAAACCTCGAAAGAATACGGTCGATACGGTCACGCAGATCGTTCGAAGCGGCATCGAGGTTGGTGCCCCAGGCGAATGAAATGCGCACCCGGCTGCTGCCTTCGGTCGAGGTCGAGTTGATTTCTTCGACGCCCGGTATGGCGGCCACCGCCTGCTCTATCGGTCTGGTAATCAGGGTTTCGACTTCGGTCGGGCTGGCGTTTGAATAGCTCGCCATGACCGTGATCGTCGGGTAGGTGATGTCGGGCATCAGGTCTACCGGCAGCTTATACAGCGAAATGGCGCCGAAGATGATCACTATGCACATGATCATCGTCACGCCGATCGGGCGCTTTACCGAAACATGGGCGAGAATCATGGCTGGCGACCGCCTTTCGTGGCGCCCTGGCCTTCGCCTTTCTTCGCCGGCTTTTCGGCCGGCTGAGTTTTACCTGCCAGAATGATGCCCATACCATCTTCGAGCAGGTGGTGCCCGAGTGTCACAACATCGCCTGAGATGGTCGGCGAAGCGATTTCGACGAACTCACCTTCGGTATAGCCTCTTTCAATCGGAATGAAGTCGGCTTTTTCGTTGGCGTGGTCGATCAGAAATACACCTTCGCGTTCATTTCGTCTGGCCATGGCCGAAGCCGGAACCACCGTCGCGTCGTGATGTTCGGCAAAAATGATGCGGGCTCTGATGAACATGCCGGGTTTGAGCTGAAAATCAGTGTTGGTGAGCTCGAGTTCGATGCGTGCCTGGCGTGAGGCCTCGTCGAGCATAGGTGCTATGCGTGAAATTCTGGCCTGATAAATACGGCCGGGTAGCGCTGACGATTCAATCTCGGCCGTCAGACCGGTTTTTAACTTGAAATAATCCTGCTCGACCGCATCGATCACCGCGGTTATCGTCGCTATGTCGATGACCGAAACGATCGGGGTGTTGGCTGAAATCATCGCACCCTCATTGAGAAAGCGTTCCGCAATGAAGCGACCGTTGGCGCCATCGCTCCAGGAAGCGGTAACTCTGGCATAAGACAGCCTGACTTTGGCGGTTTCAAGAGCCGCTTCTTTCTGGCTCAGCAGCGCCCGGTTGACCTGATGTCTGGCCTGGCGGGTCTTGTGAGCCGCCTGTGCATTCTCGACATCTACTTCTGACGATACTTTCTGCTGGCGCATGGTTTTAACACGGTCGAGCTCACGCTGCGAGATCTCGAGCAGTTCAGCGCTTTCGGTAAAGTTGGCGCGTGCGATTTCGAGATCGGCTTCGGCCTGTTTCACCGCGAGCAGCAGCTCTTCATCATCGAGAAACGCTATGGTATCGCCATTTTTTATGCTGTCGCCAATATCGACAAGCAGTTGCTTAAGCCGCCCTGAAATCTTGGGCGCGACCATGAACTTCGACTTCGATTCGAGCGAACCGACAAAGCGCCCTTCATCGACGAGATCGGCAATTTTCACCGGTGTGGTTTCGACTGCAACTTTTGCAACGCCGGGCCCACGCTGGCCGCCAGCTTTCGTGCTCTGCCTTCCCGGAATCGTATAAATAATGGCTCCGGCAATTGCCAGCCCCAGAATGAATGTCAGCGCAAACTTTTTCATCATGTTCTCCTGTCGCTGTATATGATTGATGCCGTCCCGAATGTCACCAGGTTAACGAAAGGTCAGAAGTATCTCAGTGTCATTCGAAACAGCCCCCGAATTTTTTACCGCAACAATATAGCACGTTGTCCTGCCTGCATGAACCCGTCTTTACATTTATTAACAGAAAGATTGCAACCCTTATCTTGCCCGCCCGGACAGGATACATGTCAGCCTTGCCGCCAGAAATTTCAGATTCGACGTCATGGCTGTTGAAAAGGCGGTAAATGATGTAAAATTGTACATATACAGTTTGAGACGATGGCAGGAGTTTATGTATGAAAAAACAGATTATAGCCGTAATTATGATGTTGTCGTTTACCTGTGCGCTTCTGGCGCAGGCGGGCGGCCCTTTCGAAGTAGATGTCAGCGATGTCGATGCAAAGGCAGCGGTTATTGCGACCGCAACTTCTTTCATTAACGACACCGCGGCTGATAAGGCCGTCAGGAAAGGCCTGCTCGCGAAAATACTCGATCTGCTTGGCGCGTTCACATCGGCGCTGTTCGGCGTCTCAAACGCTGAAGCCGGCACGCTCGACGCTCTCGATCGCTCGCTGGCCAACATGCAGCAGCAGGAAAAAGCCGCCGGATCGACGACAAAAGGATCGGTCGCTTCGGCTGCAGCAGCTATCGAGAAGAAACTGGCTGTAGTCAAAGCTAAGATCCCGCAACTGGTCAAACATGAATCGACCGGTGGCAATAGCGCAACGGTTGGTTCAGCGAATTTCAAGACCTGGTTTACTGACGCGGCAAAGCATTGTCCGGGCTGGGAGTTTCCTGATGTAACCAACAAGTATGGCCAGAAGATCAGTCGCGAAGATTATCTGCGCGCCATCATCTGGATCGAAAGCCGTGGTGTTCACAAAGACAGTCGCGGCCGCGTAACCAAAAGCTGGGCCGGCGCGCTCGGGTTCATGCAGCTGATGCCCAACACCGCGAAGGGTCTCGGAGTCAACGCTTCTGATCCCGCCCAGAATCTCAAAGGTGGCGCAAAATACCTTGGTGAGATATTCAACAGCGGCAACGTCAGCAAAAAAAGCGGCGCAGAAAAGCTGATAATGGGAGCCTGCGCCTACAACCTCGGGCCATTTTCCAAAAGCATGAAAAAGTCCTGGGAAGAATTCAAAACATCAAAAATGCCGGTCGAAACCCGGTCTTACGGCCTCAAAATGAAAATGGCGCTGGGCCTCGAACTCAGCGCTGACGAAAAGAAGCTTGCCGCCCAGTGGTTTGTGCCTAAGCATCAAACAGTTGACGAATTTACCGATGAGTTTTACGCTCATGCACAGGGAATCGCCAGATAAGGAAACAATATGAAAAAAATCATCTTTTCAGCCTTGATCGTTATGTTTGCATCATTGACACCCGGTTTCGCCCAGCAATCTGAGCAGTCGCTCATCGCCGAGATGCCGCACGGCAAACTCTTGCTGGAACGCTCTGCCATACCTGACGGCCTGGCATTCAACGATCGCATAACGCTCGAACAGGGTGACGAAATCATCGAGGTGTTCGAGTCTGAAGGCCGTGCTATTCAGCAGGTGCTGCACGAAGATCTCGACGGCGACGGCATCGGCGAACTGGTCATTCAGATGGATCTCGGCGGTTCAGGCGGCTATCGCGAGTTCGAACTGCTGCATTACAAGGAAGGCGTCTATCTGCCGGTCTGGCTTGAAACCGGTTACGCCGCCGGCGAAGTTTCGATCGAAGACCGCGAAGGAACCGGCCACAAGCTGGTTTATATCGCCTACACCGACACCGATGTCGAACCCCAGGTCGAAGACACGGCCATTTTCGAATTCACCGACGGCACCCTGAAGCGCCGCCAGAAGTGAATGCTTAAGACATCCGCAGATTGCGCCGATTTAACCGATTGTTAATTGCGCAAATAGACTGATGAAGCAAAGATCGCGCGGGTTTCCGGTTGAAGAGAGTCTGCCGCAGATAAAGGCTGCTCTGGCTGACAACCGGGATGTCATTCTGTCAGCGGCGCCGGGCGCCGGCAAATCGACGATAGTGCCGCTGGCGCTTAAAGACGAAGCCTGGCTGGCCGGAAAACGCATCGTGATTTTGCAGCCGCGCCGTATCGCTGCCGTGGCCCTGGCCCGACGCATGGCCAGTCTCGACGGTTCGCCGCCGGGTGCCGTGATCGGCCATAAAGTACGTTTCGACAGCAATATCACCGCGACGACACGTATCGAAGTGCTCACCGAAGGTGTTTTAACCCGGCGCCTGCAGAAAGACCCTTTGCTCGAAGACGTCGCTCTGGTGATCTTCGACGAGTTTCATGAACGCTCGGTTCACACCGATCTCTGCCTCGCCCTGTGTCGCGAGATAAAACGTGAAGTGCGGCCTGATCTGAGGCTGATGCTGATGTCGGCGACTGCCGATCTCGAGCTGGCAGCAAGCTTTCTCGATCAGCCTGAACTGGTAGAAGGCAAGGGCTTCTTATACCCGGTAGACATAGTCTATCGACCTTTTGCTGCCGGCCGCAACCGCCTGGATGAGCTGGCCCGGGCGATTGCAGCGATAATCGAAGAAGCCGGGCCGGCCGAAGAGTTTCTTGTGTTTCTGCCAGGGATGGGCGAAATAATGCGGGTTGCCGACTATCTGGCCGCCAGGGCTTCTGGTCGCGAAATCATGATTCTGCACGGTTCTCTGCCGGTTCACGAGCAG
Source organism: uncultured bacterium (assembly GCA_964569565.1). GTDB lineage: Bacteria > Muiribacteriota > Ozemobacteria > Ozemobacterales > Ozemobacteraceae > Rifleibacterium. Next base: position 8,623 of record CAZMWO010000087.1, read on the forward strand.
GAAAAGGTTCTGCAGCCTGCGACCAGGCCACGCATCATTTTAAGCACCAATATCGCTGAAACCTCGCTGACTATCGATGGAATTACAGTAGTTATCGACTCCGGCGAAGCGCGCTGGCTCGAAATCGATCAGCAGAGCGGTCTTGAACAACTCAGATTGCATCGCATCAGCCGCTCTTCGGCGGCGCAAAGAGCCGGCCGTGCCGGCCGCCTCAAACCCGGCAGAGCTTATCGTCTCTGGAGCCAGCCCGAACATCAGCAGCTGGCTGAAAACGACCTGCCCGAAATTCTCAGAATCGACCCGGTTTCAGCTGTTCTCGAGCTTTTTGCCTGGGGTTGCCGCGACCCGTTGCAGTTCAAATGGCTGCAGTCGCCCGGCCCGGAACGAATCGGGCGGGCAGTCGATCTCTTGCAAATGCTCGAAGCAGTCGATGATGATGGCAAAATCACGTCGACCGGGCGCAAAATGGCGGAGCTGCCGCTTGAGCCCCGCCTTGCACGTATGCTGCTCGTAGCGGCTGAGCTTGGAGTGGTCGAGACGGCGGCTCTGGCTGCGGCTGTAATTTCTGAAAAAGACTTTATCAGGTCTGCGCAGGCTTCTGGCGACAGTCGCCCGCAGAGAATCGATGCCGACCTTGAATGGCGACTTGAGGTTCTGGCTGATCGCACAAGTATGCAGGGCAGCTTCGATATCGACAGAAATGCAGTCAGAAGAGTTTTTGATGTGCAAAAGCAGCTGCTGGATATGCTTGGCAGAAGAGCGAAATCATCTTCTAAGGCTGGTGGCGGCCGCTCGCTGCGGCAGGCATTGCTTGCGGCGTTCCCGGATCGGGTCTGTCTCAGGCGCAGCGAAGAGCACTCAGGCAGTTATACCATCTGCACCGGTCAGGGTTTCGTTATCAGCGAAAACGGTCTGCTGCCGGGCGAACCGCTGATTCTGGCCCTGCGTCTCGATCAGTCGCAGAGGGCAGGAGATGGCAGAATCTTTCTGGCCTGCGCGCTCGAAGAACCTCTGCTGGCCGGTCAGCATCTCTATCAACGCCGCCGCGAGCTGTTTTTCAGCCGGTCGCATTCTCGTGTCATGGCGCGCGAACGGGTATTTTACGGCAAACTCATGTTGCGCGAAAACGAAACCGCAGTCAGATCAGACGAGACAGACGAAGCCACTGAAATTCTCGTCGCTGCCGCGCTTGCTGACCCCGAAAAGGCGCTGGCACTGGATACAGACGAAAACCGAAATTTCATCAACCGCGTCGCTACTCTAAAAAGCTGCCGGGCCGGTGCAGATTTTCCGGCAATCGACTGCGACTGGTTGGCTATGCAGATTCGCGAACTGGCTGCGTCGTCGCGTGGATTTTCCGACCTGCAGCGGCAGAAGCTCGAGCATTTGTATATGCAGAGTCTGAGCTGGAAAGACCGCGAAAAATTTGAAAAGCTTGTGCCTGAGCGCTTTACCGTGCCTTCCGGCAGTGCCCTGCGCATTCAGTATCAGGCTGAAGGCGCACCGATTCTGGCGGTAAAGATACAGGAGCTCTTTGGTATGGCACAGACGCCTGCCATCTGCGCCGGTCAGTGCAGGTTGCTGGTGCATCTGCTGTCGCCGGCCGGGCGGCCGGTGCAGATAACTGCCGATCTTGCCTCATTCTGGCAGACCGGTTATCCGCAGGTGATAAAAGAGCTCAAGGGACGCTACCCCAAACACCCCTGGCCGGATGATCCCGGCAGCGCCACCGCCAGTCGCGGCACCAAAAAGCAGATCGCCCGCCGCTCCGGCAGCTGACTAGTGCTTTGTCAAAGTTGAATTTGTAGTTATTAAAGCCTCAATATAGGGCGCAGGCGGGT
>CAZMWO010000088.1:0-10428 GCA_964569565.1 uncultured bacterium
AGTTGCCACAATATATTTGCGAAATTTCGCTTTTTCTTTGCCAAAATGCGGCAAATTGATATAATCATGTTGCCATGTACCATACCAATTTCGTTCATCTTCATGTACACAGTCACTACAGCCTGCTCGACGGCGCGGCGCCGGTAAAGGGCATCATCGATGCCGCGCGGCGATTTCGTATGCCGGCAATCGCCATTACCGACCACGGCAACATGTTTGGTGCCATCGAACTGTATCAGTATGCATTGAAGCGTGGCGTTAAGCCGATTATCGGCTACGAAGCCTATCTGACGCATGGATCGCACAAAGACCGCTCGCGCGAGCGCTCGCCGTATCATATCGTTCTGCTGGCGCGTAACCTTGCAGGCTACAAGAATCTGGTCAAGCTCTCGACTTTAGGTTTTACCGACGGCTTTTACTACAAGCCGCGTATAGATTTTGAGCTGCTGGAAAAATACAGCGAAGGCGTCATCGCTTTGAGCGCATGTCTTGCCGGCGAAGTTGCCCAGTGCCTGCTCAAGGAAGACCGCGAAGCGGCCATGGCGGCAATCAGACGCTACCAGAAGATATTCGGCCCCGAAAATTTTTACGTCGAAATTCAGGATCACGGCATCGCCGACCAGCAGAAGATTCTCGATGCGCTCGTCGAAGTTGCGCGCGCCTGTGACGCGCCAATCGTGGCCAGCAACGACAGTCATTACGTTAAGCCCGAAGACTGGGAAGCTCAGGATGCGCTGCTCTGTCTCAACACCAACGCCAAGATCGACGATCCCAAGCGCTACCGTTTTGAAACTCACGAATTCTATCTCAAGTCTCCCCAGGAAATGACCGATCTTTTCGCAAAATATCCTGAAGCCATCTCAAATACGCTGCGTATCGCTGAACGCTGCAATGTGCAGCTCACTCTCGGCAAGTCGATTCTGCCTAATTTTCCGATTCCCGAGGGCAAAACCTCAGAGAGTTATCTGACTGAGCTTTGCTTCGAAGGCCTCAAAGAGCGGTATGGCAGTGAAACTCCCGACACGGTCATCTCGCAGAGGCTTGAATATGAGCTTTCGGTTATCAAGCGCATGGGGTTCTGCGACTACTTTCTCATCGTCTGGGACTTCATCAAAGCCGCCCGCGAAATGGGTGTACCGGTCGGCCCCGGCCGCGGTTCGGCTGCCGGCAGTATCGTTGCCTATCTGCTGCGGATTACCGATATCGACCCGATCAGGTATGGCCTGCTGTTCGAGCGCTTTCTCAACCCCGAGCGTATCAGCATGCCCGATATCGATGTTGACTTCAGCGATGACGGGCGTCCGCGGGTCATCGACTATGTAGTCGAAAAATACGGTCGCAACCGGGTTTCATCGATCATCACCTTCAACTTCATTCTGGCCAAGATGGCGATACGCGATATCGGCCGCGTCATGGGCATGGAACTCTCAGAAGTCGATCGCATTGCCAAAATGGTGCCCGAAAAGCCGGGCACACATCTTAAAAAGGCGATTTACGAAACACCCGAACTCAAAGAAATTATCGAAAACGGCAGTCAGCAGCAGAAAAAGCTGCTGCGCATCGCCGAAACCGTCGACGGCCTGGTCAGGCACACCGGCGTGCATGCCTGCGGCATCGTTATCTCGCACCAGGACCTGATGGACATCGTTCCGCTCTACTACGACAAAAATGAAGAACTGATGACCCAGTATGAGAAGAACGCCATCGAGAGCATTGGTCTGCTCAAGATGGATTTTCTCGGTCTCAAGACGCTGACGATTCTGCAGCGTGCCCTCGAAAACATCAAAAAGTCACAAGGAATCGATGTCGATATCGAGCATCTGACATTCGACGATGTCAAAACCTACGAGCTGCTGCAGCAGGCTTTGACGCTGGGTGTGTTCCAGCTTGAATCGGCGGGCATGCGCAATCTGATCGCGCGCCTCAAGCCATCGGTTTTTGAAGACATTATAGCTCTGCTTGCCATGTATCGGCCAGGTCCGTTGAGTTCTGGTATGGTCGACGATTTTGTTGAGCGCAAACACGGGCGCAAGTCGCTCGACTACCCACACCCTGATCTTGAGCCGGTTTTGCGCGACACCTACGGTGTTTTCCTGTATCAGGAACAGGTCATGCAGACCGCCAACGTGCTGGCTAACTTCACCATGGCGCAAGCAGATGCTTTGCGTAAGGCGATGGGCAAAAAAATCGCCGAAGTCATGGAAAAGATGGGCAAGCTGTTCGTCAAAGGTGCGGTCGAGCGCGGCGTGCCCGAAGAAAAGGCCCAGGAAATTTTCGATTTGATGGCTGGTTTTGCTGAATACGGCTTCAACAAGTCGCATTCTGCGGCCTACGCGGTGGTCACTTACCGCACCGCCTTTCTCAAGGCGCATTATCCGGTTGAATTCATGGCGGCCGTGCTTTCTTCAGAAATCAACGATACCGACAAGATCGCCGAATACGTCGATGAATGCCGCACCATGGGCATCGACATTCTACCGCCTGATATAAATATATCAGAAGGTCTGTTCAAGGTCGATAACGGCAGAATTCGCTTCGGTATGAGCGGCATCAAGGGCGTCGGTGCCGGCGCTGTCGAGTCGATAGTTCAGCAGCGTGAAAAAGACGGGCCTTACAAATCGCTGGGCGACCTGACTCGCCGTGTTAACACCGGTCAGGTGAACAGCCGCGTCATCGATGCGCTGATCAAAGCTGGTGCCATGGAGTCGTTCGGCCTCAAGAAGAGCCAGCTGATCGCCATGGCGGGTGAGGCTCTCAAATCCGGCCAGTCGGTGCAGAAAAGTCGCAATGCCGGCCAGATCACCTTTTTCGATGTGTTTGGCGATGAAGCCGAGGGAATGGGTGACATTGAACTGACGCCGCCCGATATACCCGAGCTCACCGAAAAAGAGCTGCTGACGGCAGAAAAAGAGGTTTTCGGCTTCTATCTGACCGGCGATCCGTTCAACGCGGTGGCGCCGCTGGGTCGCGTGTTTTCAACGCATACTCTAAGCAACATCACTGAGGCTGGCGAGGGCAAAATCTGTCGCATCGCCGGAATTCTGACAGCTTCCAAGCGGCATATCACCAAAAAAGGTGACTACATGGCATTTCTGACCATCGAAGCCGATAATACTGCTCTCGATGTAACACTTTTCCCGAAGTCGTATCAGGATTATCATCATCTGCTCAAAATTGACGAGCCTCTGTTTATGGTGGTTCAGACGCAGCTCGTAGATGGCACGGTCAAGGTGAACGCCGAAAAGATACTGACTGTCGATGATTTCAACGAAGAGGGTTTCTCTAAAATCACCTTTATCGTGCCGCAGTCGGCAGCTGACCGTGAAAATTACCAGAAGCTGCTTGGCGTTCTGCAGAAGAGCCCGGGCAGCACACCATTCATGCTCAGGGTCAATTCGAAAGAAGGGCCGAAAGTTCTACTCAAGCCACCGGCGAGGTTCCGTATCAATCTGAACGCGAATGTCATCAAAGCCTGGGAAAAGATTTGCGGGCGAAGTTCGATTAAAATTGAATTTCCGTTGATTGAAGTGGCCAATCGTAATAATTTTCGTCAGAAAAAGAGTTTTAGAGCTGCAGAAGGTTAATTCAAGAGGAAAAACATAGAATGAAAAGAAGTATCAGGATCTGGATGTTGTTGTTGATGGTCGGTATTGCTCTGCCTGCTGCAGCTGTCGAGCTCAACGACGTATATCGTCAGCTCGGCGATTACAAGATCGTAGCAACCAGCGGTATACGCCTATACTACCCGATTTCAGCTGAAAAGGCGATTCCCCGGGTCCTTGACCGTTTTGCCAGAGTGCGCGCCGGTCTGCTGACTTCGTTTCCCGGTCAGGCCAATTTTGAGGCCACCGTCATTCTCAACGATCATGACGACCGCATCAGCAGTTCAAGCGATGCCGAATTCGACTGGATCAACCTCGGACTGTTCGAAGAGATCGGCGTGCTCTCGACCCGCGCATACTCGCTCGAAAAGCGCTTTGCCATGAGTCTGGCCAATATCATGATACTGCGCACGCTGGCAGCATCGAGTAATTCGTGGCGGCGCAAACTGGCAATCATGGCTGTGCCGCAGTGGTTCATGGACGGGCTCGCGCTCAAGTTTGCCTTTTCCCTTGACTCGATTCATTACAGTCGTCTGCTCGATATGGCACGGCAGGATCGCCTCTACACTCTTGACCGCTTGAGTACAATTTTGAGCCAGCCTACGATGATTCAGGAAGAAATGCGGTTTCAGGCGCACAGCATGTTTGAATACTGGTCAAAAAAATATGATGCAGATGCACCGATCAAGCTTTTGCAGAGCATTATGCGCCGGCCCGGTGAATTCGACCGCAAGTTTCGCGAGCATTACGGCGTGAGTCTGAATGAGGCTTACAACGCCTATCGTAGCTATGTCTGTGAAAAATGCAACGAATTCAAGGAAAAGGCCGAAGCTCAGGCTTATGAAATCGAAGATCGCGAGATTGGTGGTAATTTTTTCAGATCGTTGCGTCATCTCTCGCCGGATGAACGGGTCTGGGTTTCTTCACGACGCTACAGCACCGAGACTTACGACCTCTTCTATCAGAAGGGCGATAAAAAGCCGGTGGTGCTGCTCAAAAATGTGCATCCGCTTCTGCTCGTCGATGAATTCAGCCGTGAGATTTATATCGGCAGATACACGGTGAACAGCGATAGACAGCGCAGCCTTGGCTTGTATTCGGTGACTCCCGAGGGCAGAAGCCGCTGTCTGGTTAATGCCAAGGGCAGTTTCAAGCCTCTGGGCAAGAAGTTTGGCCGCATTTTTTACACATCGATCAGCAGCGGGGCAACCCGGGTAATGTCGGTAGATCCAGAATTCAAGAACTCTACCATGGTCGAATACACATTTCCGCTGGCAGTGCACCCGCTCGATCTGGCGCTAAGCAAGTCGTGCCGCGAACTGTTTTATACCGTCGAGACTCCAGATTTCAAGAAACGTCTGGTCGTAGTCTCAATCAAAGACGACGACAAATACGAGAAGCCGATCGAACTTTACGCCTCAGACGGCGATATCGGAAGTCTGCAGTTTGCCGACGACAAAATCTGGTTTGCCGGCGAACTCGATTTTTATACGAGACAGCTTTTTTCACTAGATCTCGAAGATTTCAGGCTTAAAAAATGGACCCAGCTGCCGGGCGGCGTCTGGGATATCAATTTTCACAATGACCAGATCGAGCTGGTCACCCTTAATCGCGGCGAATTCTGGAAAACTTCGATTTCAAAGCAGGAAACTGCTTATGACACCATGCAGGTCGCACGGGCGGTTGAAATGGAAGTTCCCGAGCTCAACCCGGTGCGTGGCGAAAAGTATCGCAGCGAATTTCATACCAGTTACTGGAAGCCTCTAATGTCAGAAGACGAAGAGGGCTATGTTTTTGGCATCTACAGTTATCGCACCGACCGCCTCGGGCGCAGCAATATCGTCATTGCACCGCAATACGGTATTGAGAGCCAGAACTGGGGCTATATGGGGTCGCTCATGCAGCGGTTCGAACAGTTCAAGGTCACCGCTTCGATTGTCGATACTGTCCGCGAAAAAAGCTACCTCGACCAGGATTATTTCGAAGGCAGCCGGGCAAAAGTTGTCGATGTCCAATATCCTTTGACGCTGTCTACGACGGTTTCATTCGGTATGGATCTGACCGAGCGCAGAATAGCCAAGTATCCTGATCCGGTGACCGGCCCGCTGCCGACTATCGGCAAAGATCATTCATTTTACGGCCGTATCAATCACCGGGCGATACGCACTGAACCGTATTATGAGGTGTTTCCGCGGCGCGGTCGCACGGTGACGGCTCAATACAAGCGTGGGAACGAGGTTTTTGGCGGTGAAATGAATTACGACAGCATGTCGTTGCGCTGGAATGAACATTTTCCGGTCAAAGATGCCTGGGTGCTGACAGCACGAACTTTTGTCGCCGAAGATGACAAGGAAAATAACGTCAGGCGCCCCGACGATCTCAGCCTGGGCGGCACTGATTTCATGCGTGCATTCGACAGCTCATATAAAGACGGCGACTCACTGCGTGCATTCGCGCTGCATCTTGGCCGGCCGATCAAACTGCATCTGCCGCGGTTCCTGAGCTGGGTATATAATGAGTTCATGATTGCCGAAGCCTTCTGGGAAATGGGCGATGTCAAGAACCAGGGCCGGTTCAAATGGCGTTACGACCGTGGAATCGAGTTGCGCAGTCAGTTGCTGCTGTTCAAGCGAATTCCGATCATCGTTCGCGTCGGTTATGCCCGCCAGAACGGGTTTGATCAGGATAATACCTATATTGCAGTCGATTCCGATGTTGCCGGTTTCCTGTGAGTCCGGCTTGTTCAATAAAGGATGATAAGTCATACATGAAGCAGCGCACAGTCATCGTTCTTTTGTTTTTACTATCGGGTGCAGTTTTGCACGCCTTCGAGCTTAAGAGTCAGTTAAAGGAAGGCGCCCGCCAGGTTCTCGCTAACATGTCACAGCGGGTGAGCCTTGCCGAACTGGGCGCTCTGCCGGCCGGTTTTGAGATCATCGAGGGAACAGCCTATCGCGGCTTCAAGATACATCAGGGAAAGCTGGAAATTCGAGTTCATACCTGGAACGACGATACCGGGCTGCTGGAAAACTACCAGCGCAGTGCCGAAGAGGGCGCAAATATAGTGGCTGCAGTTAACGGTACTTTTTTTTCGAGCCGCGGCGTTCTTGGATCAGTTGTCAGTGATGGCGGTATTCCAGCCGATCTGTATCAGTCGCCCGGCCAGTTGTCGCGCTGTTTTATCGCATCGTTTCGCGGTGAGAAAAACCGCCAGACCTGGTATCTTGGCGAGACCAGCCTTACCGATGGTAATCTGCTTGGCCTTGGCTTTAAAGAGCGCGGCTGGTTCAACGTACCCAACGTTTTTGCCAGCCATTGCGATAACCTTCTCGGCGGTGGCGGCTGGGTATTGCGCGAGCGCAAGGATGTTCACATGGAAGCCTACGAGCGCCAGCGTTTTCGTTTTGGTAGAGCCGACCAGAAGAGCCGAAAGACGGTAATTGCGCAAGACTCAGAGCGCAATCTCTATTTTCTGGTGTTCGAAACCGGTAACACTTTTCACATGGTGGCTCGTACACTGGTTAAAGATAAGGTATTTGTCAATGTACGCGAGGCGATTTTTCTTGACGGCGGCTCATCATCGGCAATCGTGGTTAAAGGCAAGTATCTGGTGCCGCCGCTTTACATGGTCGATCGCGCCCGCTTTTCCTGCATACAGATCCTGGTTCCCGACCTCACCTGGTAAATATTTTGAAATTTCTGGAGGCACAGAGTGCCATGGTTTGAATATCCGGCGCTTTCTTTTCGCGGGCGCAGTTATCAGCCGCCTGGTGACCGGCGGCGCAGCGAATACGATGTCGTAATAATTTCAGGTGACGCTTATGTCGATCACCCGGCTTTTGCGGCGGCGGTGGTGTGCAGGCGCCTGCAGCAGCTGGGTTTGAGTGTGGCGGTTATCGCGCAGCCCGACTGGAATTCTGACGCTGATTTTACGGCCTGGGGCCGGCCGCGCCTGTTTTTTGCGGTGGTGCCGGGGGCCATGGACAGCATGGTAGCCAACTATACCGCCAGCCGCATGCCGCGCGGGCGTGATCGCCTGTCGCCAGGTGACCGGCCTGGCCTGCGACCGAAGCGGGCGGTGCAGATCTATGCTCAGAAAGTGCGCCAGCTTTATCGAGATGCCGGTGTAGTGATCGGCGGTATCGAAGCATCGTTGCGCCGCTTCGTGCATTACGACTTCTGGGAAGACCGACTGCGTGACCCGATTCTGATCGACGCTCACGCAGATCTGCTCGTCTATGGCATGGCCGAAGCTGTTTTGCCAAAGGTGGTAGAATGGTTCAGGCAGCGGGGCGGGGGTGCGCCGGCGCCGGCCTGTATTGAACAGACATGTATCAGGGTAAAACACGAAAGCTGGCGCGAATGGCTCAAAGACGGGTTTGAGCTGCTGCCTTCGGTCGAAGCCTGTCGTCAGAACCGTCAGACCTTTTTAGAGTTTTCAAAGCACATCGACAACTCGGTGCGGCCCGGTGGCAAGATTCTGATTCAGCAGCACCCGAAGGGTGACATCATCTGTTACCCGCCAGCGCGCGCCGATTTTATCGCCGAAGCACAGCTGATGGGTACTCTGAACTTCAACCGTCGCGCGCACCCGCTTTATCAGGAGCAGGTGGCCGGGCTCGAACCGGTGCAGTTTTCGGTGCAGTCGCACCGTGGCTGCCTTGGCACCTGCACTTTTTGTGCGCTTTCACTGCACCAGGGGCGCATGATCAGGTCGCGCACACAGCACAGCATATTGAGCGAAATCGCGAGATTCGCGGAACACCCTGATTTTAAGGGCATTATACCTGACATTGGCGGGCCTTCGGTCAATATGTACGGCTGGGATTGCAACGTCGGCGGCTGTGAGAGCCGCATGTGCATTTATCCGGCAAACTGCCAGAATCTCAAGGGCAGCCTCAAGCCGCTGCGCGAGCTGCTGCAGGCGGCTGCGGCGGTGCCGGGCGTCAGAAAGGTATTTCTTGGTTCGGGCATTCGCTACGATCTGGTGCGCCCGGACGAGTGGGATCATTTTAAATATATTGTCTTCAATCATGTTTCGGGGCAGCTGAAAGTTGCGCCGGAGCACTTCGACAAGCAGGTGTTGTCACTGATGCGCAAAGGCGAAAATGCCGATTTTGCCGGATTTGCCGCGCGCTTTTATCAGAGCTGCCGTGAGGCCGATAAAAAGCTGTTTCTGGTGCCTTATCTGATGACCGCGTTTCCGGGGTCTGACAATGCCGATAAGCTGCTGGCCGACAAGATCAAACAGCTCAATCTGGTGCATGAGCAGCTGCAGGAATTCACGCCAACCCCGGGCAGCCTTGCTACTGCCATGTACTACACCGGCTTCGATCTCAAGGGTCAGCCGATCCGCGTGGCCAGAAACCATTCAGAGCGCCTTAAAGCGCGCAATCAGATACAGAATGATTCTACACGCGCAAATGCGAGGCCGGCACAACAACATGGTAAAAAGAGCAATGGCCATCACAAGCCTGATAACAGGCGGAGTGAGGGGGGCGGTATAGATGATCGCTCACGCCAGGACAGGGTAGATGCTCCTGACGGTGGGGCAGGCCGGTGGCACAAGGGTCGTCGGCGCTCATGAGTAAATATGCGGATCTGCGGCAACTGCTGCTCGAAAACGAGCGTTGCTACGTCGATGAAATCCACCGTCTCGACCATGACCCGAAGGTTATGCTGTTGCCCGAAAATGCAATCGAGCAGGGCGGTGGCTGGCTTTATCTGCCGGCCGAGCCGGGCAGTGGCGACTGGCACATCGCGCGCATGCTGGGGCAGGGGAGTGTTGCGGTAACTGCGCTGACATTGTTGCCGGAGGCTGAAACACACCTGCTGGTGCCAGAGAAGTTCGCCGATCTTTTTGCCGATGGCCATGCCGCGCAGAGTTCGCTGATTTACTTTGAGGGCCGCGCTGCGCCGGCGGCTGAGCGGCAGCCGGCTAAGGTCGATCTGACATCGTTGCATCCCGGTCTGCAGATGCAGAGCCGCAGGGCCGGCGCTGATTTTGCATTTTACCTGCTGCTTGAAGGGCAGATTCAGGGCTATATCAAGGTCATTCACCTGACGCCGAACCATGTCGAGGTATACATCGAGGTGCAGCCGGCCATGCGCCAGCGCGGCCTGGGTGAATACCTGCTGCGTGCGGCGTTACAAGAGGCTGCCAATACGGGCCGGTCTCTGGTTTACACCGTCGATGCTGAGAACACCGCTTCGCTGTCTCTGGCTCGCAAAGCCGGGTTACAGCAGTTTATGCAGCTAGCCCGCTTCCTGCTCCGTTATTGAGGCTTATCGGAGCCGCTGTAGCTCTGTTTGAATTCTTCGAGCGAGAAGCCGTATTTTTGTGAGACGAAGTCGATGTCTTTGTCGCCGCGGCCGCTGAGATTGATGAGAATCGACTGGTATTTCTTTTCGTTGGCGAGCTTGAGGGCATAGGCCACGGCATGCGCGCTTTCGAGGGCCGGAATTATGCCTTCGGTGCGGCTGAGAATATAAAAGGCTTCGAGACATTCGTAATCGCTGGCAGTGACGTATTTAATGCGGCCAGTGTCTTTGAAATTGCTGTGCTCAGGCCCGACGCCGGGGTAGTCGAGACCGCTGGCAATCGAGTAGACGGTCGCCGGTTCGCCCTTGTCGTCCTGTAGCAGATAACATTTGAAACCGTGAATTACGCCGGGCTTGCCGAGGGTCATGGTAGCGGAATGGTCTCCGAGATTGAGTGAGCGCCCGGAAGGCTCGACGCCGTAGATATCGCAGGGGTCATCGAGAAAGGCCGAAAACAGGCCGATGGCGTTGCTGCCGCCGCCGACGCAGGCAACCACGTTGTCTG
>CAZMWO010000089.1:0-4950 GCA_964569565.1 uncultured bacterium
TTCACGCAAGCGCACTTCTCTGTCGGTAACCGAAGGCGCTGTTGAAGCAAGAAGCCGCAAGTCGAATCGTGGAATGGTCGTTCGCTCAGGCTTTGCCACCCACTGCGACCCCGAATCAGACATGTCAAGACCTTATAAATTCAATGTTGATCTCAAGAAGGCCGAGTGGGCCGATGCCGAATGGCAGCCCAGGGTCGATGAAAACGACATTTACCGCTTGTTCCTCAGATATCAGAACCTGAAATACGAATTCGGCGAAAACGACGCCCGTACCCAGGATGCCTTCAAACAGATGGAAACCCTGAAAAACAAAGTGAACAATAAATAACAGTTACACTGACTGAATGATAAAAGTGGCCGCCTCTGCTGAGGCGGCCACTTTTTTTCTGTCTTTTTACTACTGCCGGTCAGGCGCCGTCGCCTTCAATTTCATCCCAGGTGGCATAAATCAGACAACTTGCTTCAATATGAGTCTTGTTGCCGTTGGCATCTTTGATGGTAAAGCCCATTATGGCGTTGACCGGTGAGATATCGGCTCTGGTGAGTTCCAGCAAGGTATACAGCCTTGTCGTGTAAGGACTCATGGGAATTTCGGTTGCAGCGCCGGGAGCAATTTTCAGGTTGTAAGGAGTTTCTGGCACTGCGACAGCGGGAATAGCTTCGCCAAGCCTGGTTGTGTAGTATATTGAGAAAGAAACCAGATCGGCCGGGATTTGAGAGTCAGAATTAAGGCTGATAGACGTTGATGGTAATGTGACTTTTTTTTCTGCTTCGGTGTCTGTCGATCCTTCTTCACCCTCGGCGGCCTCTCCTTCTGTTACGGTCGCGCGTAATTTGTCGGGTGTAACCGATACTACCGTAAAATGCGCCTCTGGAAATAAGGCTTTCTGAATGCAGCCGGACTGACTAAACGCCAAAACCAGCATTGCCGTAAGAAATAGTAATTTTTTTGCGAGTTTCATTACAGATACTCATCGGCTGATAACCGGTTGTGGCTTACCTAATTTTGTCAGTCGTCGTCCGGCCAGTTGCGCTGGCGGCGTTGTGTTTTCTTTTCGCTGGTCTGGCGCTTTTTGGTGATGCGTCTCTGAACTGAAGCACGGGTTGGGCGGGTTGGCTTGCGTGGTTTGGGTGGCACCAGTGCTTTGATGATCAGCTGGCGCAGTTTTTCGCAGGCATCATCGAGATTGCGTGACTGCTCGCGGTATTTCTGACTGGTGATAATTATGGTATTTTCTGAGTCGACGCGACTGCCGGCCAGGGCCAGCAGGCGATTGACCACCGCCGGACTGAGCTGAGGGCTGCGCTCCGGGTTGAAGCGCAGTTCTATGCAGGTGGCGACCTTGTTAACATTCTGGCCGCCCGGCCCGGATGAGCGAACGGCGCTGACCTGCAGCTGGTCGGCCGGTATCGTCAGTTCGTCGTTGATAACAATCGGAGTATTCAAGCTTTCAGTTCCTTCAACAGCCATTCAAAAGCTGGCTCGAGGTCGATGCCGGCCATGCAGCCTTTGTTGGCACAATTGTCGCACCTGCCATTACAATAACCCAGATCCGGCTTGAGAACAAGGCTGCGGTTGCCAACCGGGCCCCAGCGCGCTGGCGTCATTGCCGCCACCGGCGGGAAAAAGGCAACCGTCGGCAGCTGCAGAGCTGCTGCCAGATGCAGCGGGCCGGTCGAGCCGCCAACAAAGGCAGCGCAGGCTGAAAAAGCTTCAGCCAGCACGGCGAGATCTGGGATATTGCACAAAAAATTGAGTTTGTCGCATTTAAGTGGTTCAAAGTGGCTTTTGAGCTTTTCTTCGCCGGGTCCGAGACTTATCAGAACCGGCAGATCATGTTTTAGCAGCATCTCAGCCAGCTCTGCATAGCGCTTTGTGCTGATGTTGTGAGCCGAACCGCCATGGCCGGGATGAATGATAATCGGTCTGTGCAGTCCGAGATCTGCGATTGTCGCGGTGCCGGCGGTTTTCTGCACATCTGTGAGGCGAAAAAGGTAGGGAGAGTAGCTGATGTCGGCGACTGTTCCTGTCAGGAGATCGAGGTTGTAGCAGAACTCATGTTTTTCGTTGCGTGAGCGCTTTTGAACGCGGCGGTCGTTGAGCAGCAGTTGCCAGATATTGGAGGCGCGCCCGGTGCGGCGGCCGATGCCGGCGCGCCAGGCCGCCAGAATTGCGCGGCCAGTCGGATGCACCATGAAGCAGTGGTCGACCGCCAGTTTCTGAAAAGCCTGTCGAAGAGGCGACGAAAGAAGCCCTGCCGGGTAATCGTCGTCGATAATGATCTCATCGACTTCGGGGCAGAGCTTGAGTAATGGCGCGGTATAGGAGCGCACATGGGCGATTATGTGAGCGTCGGCAAAACTTCTGCGCAGTTCGCGAAACAGCGGCAGGGTCAGAATCAGGTCACCGGCGCGGTCGGTGCGTGACACCAGAAAACGCGGTTCAGCCATCGCTGTCACCAAGCAGCTTCTGTAGCTCGGCAAATACTGCCATGGCGCTGATATTCTGCATGCAGATATGGTCTTGGCGAGGGCAGATACGTTGCCGGCATGGCGCCTGCGGGCAGATTTCTGTGCTGACCGCGACAGATTTCGGGTTCAACGGCCCGGTGCGTGTCATGTCGGTCGGCCCGACCGGCACGACCGTTGGCGTGTCGCACAGGGCGCCGAGATGCATTGTGCCTGAATCATTACTGATAAGCGCTCTGGCGCCGGTTAGCAGGCAGGCAAGCTCGTTTAGGCTGGTCTGGCCGGCAGTATCGATGATTCTTCCGCGGGCATCTTCGCATATCTGTCTGGTAAGTTCGCTCTCGTTGGCCCCCGCCGTTAAAACTACCGGCACCTCATAAGCGCCGTAAATCAGGCTGGCCAGCTCGGCAAACTTTTCGGGTGGCCAGCGTTTGGCTGAGCCAAAAGCTGCACCTGGCGCGAGGATCATGTATGGTTGCCGTTCGTCGAGCCCGAATCTGGCAAAAACTGTCTGACGTTGCTCTGAGGTTGGCTTGAATATGGGCAATAGCGGCTTTGCGTTGGCCAGCCCGGCTTCTTTTACCAGCATAAAATGCAGGTCGGACTCATGCATCTGCCTGAAATTGTCTGGTTTGTCGATGGCGCGGTCGAGCAGCAGGCCCCGCATCTGATTAGCAAAGCCTGTGCTCTCTCCGCCGGCGCAGGCTTTGGCGAGAATGGCCGCCCGCCATGAGTCGGGCAGGGTAATGACATGTTCAGCCTTGAGTTTGCGTAGAGGTTTGAGGGCGTTGATAACTTCGAAGAACGCGGCTTTGGTCTCTATCGGATGTACACTGAGATTGCCCGGCAGCAGCTGGTATACTTCGGCAAGATGCGGCCGGGTAACTATGTGAACTTCGCCGGGCACGGCTGTTATTGCCGGTGCCGACATCACTATGTCGCCAAGCCAGTTCAGGCCGATGAAGATAGTTTTCATATAAAATCAGCAAAAAAGCGCGAAATTTTTCCGACAGTGCCGGGGATATCGACGTTGCGGCAGGCAAAATGGCCTTCGGGGCATGCAAAATTCTGCCCGTGCAGGCTGCACGGCTTACATGGCATGTGCTCAGAAATTACCATGACGTTATTGGCGGGTATTGGGGCAAAGCCGAGCGACGGACAGGTTTGAAAGAATAAGGCGGCCAGAGGCGTGCCGACGGCGCGCGCCAGATGCATCGGCCCGGAATCAGAAGACACTACAGCCGCAGCCAGACTGATTATGCCAGGAAGATGGTAGAGCGAGAAGCGGTTGCGCAGATCGAGAGCCTTGATGCTGGATGGCAATTCGGTGTTGCCGGTGCCGATTATGGCCGTCATCAATGGCAGTTCGTTCTGTAAAGCTGCCAGCAAAACTTCCGGCATCTGTTTGCCGGGTTTTGAGGCGTCGGGGTGGAGCAGAATGAATTGTTTCTCGGGTAAATCCAGCTCCTGCAGGATCTTGCGGCAGGCATCGAGATAGTCATGGCTCAAATTGAGCGATGCGTCAGGGTTGTCGAGATTTACGCCGCAGACTTCGCCGTATTTCTGCCAGACCGGTCGCTGATCTGAGAAACGCAGCGGGTATTTGCCGCGCAGGGCCAGCAGCTGTTCGTTAAGGTTGCGCTTCTGGTAAACTCTGGTTATCGGCGCATTGAGCATCGAACGCAGGGCTATGGTCGAAAGTTTGCCCTGCAGATCGAAGACGGCGCGCGCGTGCAGCTTTTTAAGCTGTCCGGCCAGTCTGATCAGGCTGCCGGTGCCGTTGTAATAGTGAACAGTCGCCGGCATGAATTCGCCAAGCTGCGCCCAGCGACCGTGAATGACCAGATGCAGATCGACCCCGCGCTCAGCAATAGCGCGCAGAGTGGGCACCGTGAGCAGAATGTCGCCCATGGCGTTGAGGCGCAATACTATTTCGGTTTCTGACATGGTGGCAGCAGTTTCATGTTCTGCAGACTTTCAACAGTGCGTCGACAGGCGCCAGACATAGAATCGAGCACCTGTCTGGCACGCAGGCCATATTCTGTAAAGGCATTGTGGTTGCGCATCCATTCACCGATGGTTTCGCTGAGTTCGTGTGAATTGTTGACGGTGATGACCGCTTTACTACGATTCAAAGCCATCATTTCGTAGCGGAAATTGAACGTGTTTGGCCCGGTGATTATCGGCCTGGCAAAAGCGGCCGGTTCCATCAGGTTATGGCCGCCGCGCTTTATCAGACTGCCGCCGACAAAGGCCAGCGCCGCAATCGCATAGAAATTACGCAGTTCGCCCATGGTATCGACAAGAAGTACTTTATTAGCCTGTGCCGGATTTTCTGAGACTTTCTGGTATTCGAGTTTACGCTTCTTTAAGAGGCTCTCGAGTTCTTCTATGCGTTTGATGTGTCGCGGGGCGATGCCAGCGGGAGCGGCGGGCTGATCGACGGCGATTATCAAGAAATGACCAAGAAGATATAAATTT
>CAZMWO010000089.1:4960-10375 GCA_964569565.1 uncultured bacterium
GTTCGGCCCCGAAGGCAATGCGTTCGTCAGCTGGGGCAAGTTCTTCCTCGCCGGGATGAGTGCTTCCGAAGAGCAGGACCGGCCGGTCAGGCGCAATTCCAGCTTTGGCACGGATTCTGGCAGTGTCGGGCCGTTCTTCGGCGATATCGTATTTGAAACAGCCAAGGGTTTTCTGCCTTGGAGTCTCTACGCCAAGGATTCTGAATCTTCTCTGATACTGTTTTTCCTGTGGAAAAACAAACGACAGTTTGCTGATTGCCGGTTCAAATAAAGGCCAGGCGATGCGCATGAGTCGCACGGTTTTTTCATTGATGCGGCCGTTTATGATGCCGTAAGGAATATTTTTGCGAGCCAGCGTATCGAGAAGCAGCGGCCATATCTCGGTTTCGCTGATTAACATAAGTTTTGGTCGGATTTTTTCGATGAAGGGCATTATGAAAGCAGGAAGTTCGATCGGCAGGAGTGTGGCAAACCCGCATATGGCATCGACCTTGAGCTGACGAAGGCCGTCGAGCGTCGTTGCAGTGCAGACGATGCGTTCTTTGCCGTATTGCTGTGCCATTTCCCGCAGAAATGGACGCAGGGTGATCACCTCACCGAGCGACGCGCCGTGAATCCAGAAGGTTCCCTCAGTTGGCGCCTCGTAGTCTTCAGGCAGTATGCCTTTGCGCAGGGCAAACTCTTCTTTTTCGATGCGGCGGGGCGGGAAAAGGTCGAGCAGTTCGACTATCGCCCGCAGCAGCCACTGATATGATCTGAGGTAGATTTTGCTCATGCATCGGTGCAGAACCTGTAAGAACTTTGGTTCCGCCTTTTCTCCCGTCGTCAGTAAGTATATATTTAGCCTTTCTGAAGGCGTAAGTCAAAGATAACTTCAAATTCAATGTAAAGATTCAGTTCCGGGCGGCAAGGCGGGCCCAGGGGTTGTCGGGGGCATCGGCGGGCTGTGTCTTCCAGCGGCGGTGCAGCCAGAACCAGTCGTGCGGCTGTATTCGCACCAGTTCTTCGAGCAGATGGGTATATCGTGCGGTGATCTGCTGCTGCCCTGTTACGTCGTCCGGGTAATCTTCGGGAAAAATAGGCGGATAGATTTTGAAAAGATGCCGCCCGTGGTAATTCGGAAACATGAACAGCGGCACGACAGGTGCGCCGGTTTTGAGCGAAAGCTGGGCCGGCCCGGTTGGTGCTGAGGCGTAGCGGCGGAAAAAAGGCACAAAGATGCCCTGTTTGCCGTTGTCCTGATCGACCATCAGTGCCAGTATCTCGCCTCGTCGCAGCGAACGCAGAATCTCTCTGATGCCGAAGCCGGAATCGGTAGTTCTGCCGCCAAGCCGGCGCCGCATGTTTTCCATCCAGGCATCGACGTGCGGGTTGTTCTGGCGCCTGACCACGGTGCAAACCGGATAACCGTTGATGGCCAGCCAATGCGGCATCATTTCCCACAGCCCGAAGTGCCCTGAAACTATTATCGCGCCACGATTTTGCGCCATGGCCGCGTCGAGATGTTCGCGTCCTTCAATTTGAATCCTGGCCAGCAGAGCTTCGCGGCTGATATAGGCCAGTGAAGCCATTTCGAAAGCATTCAGCAGAAAGTGCCGGTAAACCTTTTCGCCCAGCTTCTCGGCCTCTGCTCTGGTCAGCTCGAGGTGCAGCTGCAGGCTCGCAATTACTTCGGCCCGACGTAGCCTGATGAGACGCCATGCGATGAAGGTAAGCAGTTGTGCAAGTTTCTTTCGGCGGGGAAGGGGCATGCTGCTGCAGCTGCGGGCGAGAAAATCGAGCAGCCAGGCAAGAACAGGGTTGCAGAGTTGTTTGATGAAGGCTTTCAATTTTTGCGATTTCTCATTTTGCGCTTGAGGCCACGCATTTTGAAAATGAGCCCGAGCAGAGCGCTGGTTTTCATTTCGATAGCATCGACCGGGCAGACTTCCATACAGCAGAAACATGATATGCAGCGGTTTTTGTTGAAGGTGGCGCCATTCGAGGTGATTTCGATGGCGTCTGCCGGGCATATTTTCTGGCATCGCCCGCATTTTATGCAGAGGCCCGGCAGGAGTTCAGGCCCGGCCCATGCCAGTCTGCGGAAGAAACTAAGCATGAATTCCGGGATGAATGACGTTGGAACAAGTTTTGGTACACGGTAATCACTGACTCTTAGTTCAGATATGGGTGTGCCTGCCATTTCGATCTGATCGAGCGTGGCCGGCCCCCAGCCCAGCTCCCGACAGCGCCGTAGCATTGGCACTTCGGCCGGGTCGAGACCGACGACAGCGCAAAACCCTGTATCGACAGTTACCGGCGAAACTGCCGCCAGCAGTACTCCGGGTTTTACCACACGGCCACCGGAAGGGCCCTGACCGTCCATGCCTTCGATGCCGTCCATGATGTTCAGATGGCATGGCAGCTGTTTTGCAAGATCGACGATAAAGTTCGCAAATTCAAATGGACGCGGAAAGGCTTTGTGCCATTGAGCCTTGGCGAGGCCGGGCAACAGGCCGAACAGGTTTTTCAGCGCGCCGGTTATGCGTGTCAGATTGTGTGTTTTCATTTTGGGCAGGTTGATAACGACGTCGGCATCGAAGCAGTGGCGGGTGACATACACCGTCAGCTGCCTGCCATTGCTGGAGAAAGAGAGTGACTGCTTTGCGTCGTTTTCGAAACAAAGCATTCTGGCGCCGCTGTTGGCGGCTGCTGCAGCGAAACCGGTGCGGTTCCAGAAATCTTCTGTGCGGCCGAAAATAGATGGCGGGCTGTCGCCGATGAATACCTGAGCTCCGGCCTCGCTGCACAGCTTTGCTACAGCCTCGATTACAGCCGGGTGTGTCGTGGCTGCTTTACCGGGGTCTTTGCAGCTGAGCATGTTGGGTTTGATCAGCACTTTCTGCCCGGGTTTGACATAGTTTCTGATGCCGCCAAGAGGTTCAAGCAGCCGGCTTATTGCGGCATCGACCTGCTGCTGTTGATAACCTGAACATTTCTGCAATGACAGAACCGGTCTGGTCATGGCTGCTCGATGTTCTGCTGCACCAACGGGTGATTGAGCAGATGCTCCATGATTACCGGTGGCGGTGTTGGTCCTGTACCCGCCTGAGGCTCGGATGGCAGGCTCTGAAGCAGCGGATAATCTGCATAAGGCCGGCGCTGTAGTATCTGGCGCGGCCAGGGGGTAACTTCCAGCCCTTCTTCGCGTTCGATGATTATGCACTGATTCAAATACACGATGTTCGCAAGAATCTGGGCAAACGGCACATTGCGGAACGACGCGTAAACCGGAAAATGCAGGTCACGCGGAAACTGAATCGGCACTTTGCCGCCAAGCGATATTTTTCTGAGGATAAACTGAATGTCATCGCCGCGTGAATTGATGATACCTGGTTGATTCAGGCCTGGGTAGCGCAGGGTGAGCAGTCCCGGCGAACTTTTTTTCATGCGGTCGAGAACGGCTGTCCATTCTTCGCCTGATGGTTGCACGGGTAGAACTTTAAGCAGCGGGCCGTCGATGACGAAGCGGTGATGCGGTGGCAGCACCTTGCGCAGCATTGTCTTCAGGCTGTCAGCGTGGTGAGCTGGAACTATCGGGCCGCCGGCCTGAAAATGCATTATTGCATGGTAGCCGAAACCATGTGCAAGAAGCTCTATCGCTTCCCACATGGCTATCGGGTGCCCGAAAAAAGACCAGTCCTGATGTCGTCTTGGCCGTCTTGGCGGGTTCATGTAGATTTCAGCAAAGGTCTGCGTTGAAGATTTTTTGAAGAGAATGCTTTCGCGCCGGATTTCATCGATAAACCACTCTTCGTCGAGGCGCATTTTGGCTATCACATGATGACGCTGGTTTTTGTAGTAAACAAGGGCCCGCGGGTTGTCTTTATAGTAAAGAATCGCCCTGATTCTCGGTTCATCGCCTTTGATGACAGAGTATTGCGCCTTGAGCGGAGATGTGAAGAGCGCTGCCAGAATGGTGGCGGCAATAAAATACCTGGTTAAAGACAGTTTCACTCTTCGTTTCCTTCTTCTAGAGCCTTTTTCTGTGCCTCTTTCGATTCGCGATAAAAAGACTTTATCCGGCCGGGCCGGTATGGTCGATGCCTCATTTTTGCGGCCCGCGCTTCAATTTCTTCGTCGGTTTCGGGAACCGGTGTGAGCGCCGCTGCGCGCGCAGGCGGTGTCGGCGTCTTTATGCCTTTACTGTCAGGGAAAAGCTGTCTCTGCAGTTTTACCGCCCTTTCGAACTGGTCGGCGGTCAGGCTGGCGATCGCCTGTCCGGGCGTGGCTGAGGCGTTGCCGATAAGCTGCAGAAGTTCTTCGCTTGCCCTGATTTTGTCTTCGATATCTTTAAGGCCGTTGAGAAGCTGTAACCGCTCGTTCTCGCCGGGGTTTGCCGCCAGCAGCAACTCCAGTCGGCTTTTCCCAGCCTTCAGCTGATCTAGATTCTTTAACGACAGGCTGTAGGATTCTTCGAGGCTGCCGGCATCCTTTTGTTTACGTTCCATCTCCATTTTCATGGCTTTCTCGCGCATTTTGCTGAAATCTGGCAGTTCAGGCTTGAACCCGGCGCGTGGCGGGCGGGCCTCAGCGGCCTTGCCGGTTGCCGGGTCAATTGGCATTAACGGTTCGTTGATGCCCTGACGGGCGTTGGCATCGAATTTCACTTCATCCATCCAGTCTGGAAATTTCTGTTGAGCAGCTGTCTGACTGCCTGTTGCCAGACATAACAGCTGAATCATAAGCATCAACGCCGTTCTTGCATTTAACAAACCCGTTTGCTTCATATGTTGAGTTGTACCATAAAAAAACGATCAATGCAAAATTCAAATCACTGCCGGTTTGCGATCGGGCAAAATAGTTTTGTGGCGCAGTGTCGAACTTTTGTTGTGCACTACGTTGCAAGTTGCGATGTCCTCGCAAAGCGGGAGTACTTGCTAAAATTGTAGAAAAGGTTATTATCAAAGAGGGGACAGATGAAAATAAAAGAAACACAACCTGAGCAGGTTTTTATCCGCTTTAAAAACCCGCGATACCTGAGAGTGATCAGAGACAACACCGAGGTGATAGCACGAAGGATGGGATTTGCCGAAGACCAGATCTTTGAGCTTTCGATGGCGGTTGACGAGGCATATACCAATGCTGTAGAGCACAGTGGAAGGGTTGGTGGCGAGTCTGAACTCGAGATCGAGTATCTGATTTACGAGAACAGGCTTGAAGTCTCTGTTAAAGACTCAGGATGCGGATTCGACTGCGCGCGCCTGGAAATCCCGAAGACTCTCAAGAGCCTTCATTCCAGTCGTGGTCGCGGTCTTGGTCTTATCCGCATTCTGTCTGATGGCTTTGAACTCAAATCGACGCCCGGCGTCGGCACCATGATAAAAATTATCAAGTATCTGCAGGCCCGTCAGAAAGCTATCATGGCTCTGGGTT